>JAYRNY010001082.1:0-9930 GCA_041911975.1 bacterium
ACTTAAGGTTGCCAACATATAAGATGTACAATAGTCTTCTGGACACCGGAAGCCCATTATTATGCGGAACCATCAACCAAAGCGGCATAAAGCCTGGTCTGCACTTCTTACAATCGCCTGCATCGCACTCATGCCTCAAACGCGTGCCGATGCACATCGACTCATGCTGAAAGCGAAGTCAGATCATGCCAAGGGAACACCCAGCGTCTACGAAACGCCCAAGACATCGCGGCGCTATAAGCAAATCTCGCAGTACCTGACGATGAACGACGGCACGAAGATTGCCGTCGATATCTACCTTCCTGACGAAGCCCAGAGAGGCAAAAAGTGCCCGACCATGTTCGAGCAAAGCCGCTATTGGCGGGTCATTCAGCCCAAGTCATACTTGAAGTTTCTCTACTGGACGCCGCTCAGTCTGTACCGGTCGGAGTTCCTTTCGCACGGCTACGTCTGGGTCGTAACGGATGCGCGGGGAGCCGGAGCTTCCTTCGGCAACCGCCCGTGGGAACTGCCCCCCATGGACATAAAAGACAGCAAAGAAGTTATGGATTGGATTGTAAAACAGCCCTGGTCCAACGGTGACCTGGGACTGATTGGACATTCCTACTCCGGCAACATGGCTGAGTTTGCGCTGCTCAATAAGCATCCGGGCGTTAAGGCGGCGGGTATTCTTTCCAGCCCGTTCGACATTTATGCTGATGTACTGCGACCCGGTGGAATGCCGCTTCAGCCATTTTTTGACAAGTGGATGCAGCTCAACAAGGATTTCGACGCCAACACGCTGCCGCGAAATTTGAAGTTTCTTCGGCCGCTGCTCTGCCGCATGAAGCCCACGAAGGAGGACAAAGGCAAGAATTTGCTCAAGCAAGCGATCGCCGAGCACAAGAAAAATTCTGAACTGTGCGCGGACAAGTTGCACTTCCGTGATGATTCACCATTTGCTGCCAGCGATTTGCATCCGACCAAAACGCTGCAAGTTTCCATGGATATTCTCAGAACTAGATATGGGAAAGAATTTGAATCCTCCGGCGTAGATCCGTGCAGCCCCAGTGATTACTGGCAGGAAATTGATGCAGCCAGAGTGCCGATGTACATGAGCGCCGGCTGGAATGAGGGTTCTAATTCTCGAGCTGCCGTCACGCGCTTTTTGACATACACGACACCTGGTTCAAAACTGATCTTGGGACCGTGGGAGCATGATTTCTTCAATATAAGTCCTTTTACTCGCGGTGGTCTTTCACGTTTTCGCATCGATCGAGAGATGTTGAAATTCTTCGATCACTACATGCTCCACAAAGAAACATTGGTCAACGATGCACCCATTCACTACTACACGATGGGCGAAGAGAAGTGGCACGGCAGCAAAACCTGGCCGCCTACCAATGTTGAAAAGACATTATATTTGTCGGCGGACAAATCAATGAATTCCACACCACCGGACACGGAGCAAAGTGCTCACTATCAAGTCAATGAATCGAGTGGAACAGGCAAAAGCACGCGTTGGGATTGCTTACTTGGTAATGTCTTGCTCGACCCATACGCAAATAGAAAAGCCCAGGACAAACACAACATCTGCTTTGAAAGTTCTCCACTTTCGGAAAATTGCACTGTGACAGGCAATCCTCTGGCAAAGGTCTTTATCAAACCCAACGGAAGAGATTGCATGCTGTTTGTCTACCTGGAAGATGTTGCGCCAAACGGCTCGGTAAACTATGTGACCGAAGGTGAAATTCTCTGCGGCCATGAAATCGAAACACACTCCAATAAATTGGCGTCGGCGCATGGCGTCGATCGGCCCAAGTACAAAACTGTTACTCCCATGCGCAGCTTCCGCAAGGTCCATTACAGGCAGTTCTCTGCCGACGAAGTACGACAGGTAGATCTGGAGATGTTTCCCATTTCATACCAATTCAAAAAAGGACACCGCATTCGGTTGTCTATCGCAGGACATGACAAACACCATTTCAAGGCACCACCCTTTGTCAAAATGAGTGAGCAATTTGAAATCATGTGCGGTGCAGGACAAGCATCGCAAATAGTGCTGCCCGTGGATGGACTGCCCCAGCCGGAAATGGCCTCACCGGTCCCGGCACCGCCACCGGTGCAAGGCGCGAAGCCCGAAGATTCTGCAAGACTGTAAAATGTATAGCGCGGGATAATCATGACGTGACGGGCCAACCGGGCGCGCTGCCTTGCGTACGCCGGTGGTTAGCGGAACGCTTTGCCGAGCGACTTTGTTGTTTCGATTTCTTTACCGGGCGGCCACGCGAACTAGACTGCTCAGCGATGGCAAAGGGCTTTGGCTTCTGGGCAATTACCTGGGTGAGGAGAAGCCCGGACAGAAATCCACCGGCTAAAATCCCCCAGAAAAGACCGGGCAGCGACTCCAGACCCGACGAAAAGTTCATTCCAAATATAGAACTGATCGCAGTTATTGGAAAAAACAGCGCCGCCAGAAGGTTGAGTCGGTGGGCGGACATAGCCATCTCATAACTGCGCTCAGACTGCAATTCCGCCTTCTGCGCCGCCATGAAATCCAGCCCATTCTTCGCGTCCGTGTACAACAGCTCGAAGGAGCGCTCAAGGTCACCAGCCATGTCTCGGGCGATTATGACCTCCTTGTCCTCCACAAGCATGTCCCGCGCCGCTTGCAAAGTCGCATGCAAGTTACGGCTAGTGCGGTGCAATGGCGTAATTGCCTGAAGCAAGGCAAAATAGTCCGCTGCATACTGGGCAGACTGCAACAGGCACTCCAAGTCTTCTGCTCTCTGGGCAAAACCGGCCAGGTGCTTCTTTAGCAGTCCGGTGCTGCTGCCATCTTCTGTCCACCGCCAGACACCCGAAGGAGCTCTCCATACAAGCCGCCCTTCTCGGTCGCGGTCATTGGGTCCTGGTGGAGCATGCAAAACCAAAAGCAAATGTCCGTTCGCGTTCATCGCCCTCTGGCGCCCGGCACTCTCGCCGAATCGATCGCGAATCTGGTCTGGAACTTCCCAGTCTTCAGGTACGATAGTCTTCATTTTTCATTAGTTTTCTCATTGTGTTTTCATTCTTTAGTTGAATGCATTATGAGTCAGCATCGGTTAAGGACGCTTTAAAGGAATGGGATTTCCATATTAAAAGGGTCGACTCTATGAGCCGACCCTACATTATTGTCTTTACTGTCTCAAGCCAGACCCGCCGTATCTCGCTGGCGCCCCTGTAACTCGGCTCAATCGGGCTGGGCTTCCAATACCAAAATTCAGCAGCAGAAACGCATTCCGCTCCGTGTCCCAGGAAATGTTTGTGAACGTCGGCTACTAATATGGACTCTTTCTTTGAAAATGAAAGAACGTGATCATTGAACTGAGTAAGAAACTCGATAGGCAATTTTCTATCATACATTTGCATTGGCGATGGCATAATTCCCGTTCCGTCAGTCGGATCGAAAACCGTGGTAAGAATCAATAGACAATTTGGCAGCTTCTTCTTGATCATGCCAACGACTTCATCATATCGCTTCTGCACTTGAGCGAACTGCAAAGCTAGGCGCGCTTTATCTTCCTCAGCAAATCTTCGATAAGTGCCAAGCAAATCATTGCCGCCAAGAGTCAAGGTCACTAGAGCTTTTGTATCGACGCTCGTGACTATCTCAGAGGCTCTCATCCGATTCAACAAATCTTCGCTCGTGGCACCATCAACTGCAAGATTTTTGTATCTGATTTTCGCAAACAGCGACGAAAGATCCTGTCCCTCGAATTCAGGAAACAAAGCAGACTCGTTGCGATGAAACAGAGCGGATGCTCCGATGTCCTCTCGAGTCGAAATTCCTGCACTCTCTGCATCTCCTGCAGGATAGAAGTCTATGCTCATAGAGTCGCCTAGTGCAAAGTAAATGTCGAACATGGTCCCCAGATCTAATTTCATTCTTCTGAGCGTTTCGGCGCATTGAATGTTGTTTCGGCCATGCTGCCATCCTTCAGTACATTGAGGATCGGACAAGCATGAGCGCGCATGCCGTCACCCAGCCATGTAAGATCGCTGGACGCGACAATGTAATCGAGATTGTTCTCATACACCCAGTTGACCGAACAGTTTGGCACATGCTTGGACATCTGATCCTCAAACCATCTTCTTACATTGGGCGGCCAAGCAGCACTTTTGCATTGGGCAATTTTGACTTTGTGCAAGTTCTGAATGCGGGCCAGCTGTTTCCATACCTGTGGTGACACATCTGTTTCCGAAAGATCGAGTGCCTCCAGATTTTTCAGCTTCGTGAGATACTCTACGCCTTTATCGCTGACCGGATTCCAAGCCAGATCCAATATTCTCAAACGATCGGTATTGGCGATCTCTTTAACGTCATCGTCATGCACCCTTGCGCCCACGAGCAGAAGATGACGAAGACGCGGCATTTCGGGAATCATTTTGATGACTGATTTGGCTCCTTTCACGCATGTAAGATCGAGACTGTTTAGACTGCGAAGAGGTATGTATTTAAGAGCTTCTTCGCAAGTAACTCCGGTAAAGCCGAGATTTAAATAAACAAGTTTTTTCAGTTTGGAAAGAACATGCAAATCGCGATTGAAAAACTCAACATCGTATAAATTAAGTCCCTTGAGCTCCGACATTGTGCCGACTTTCTCAAAAATGGCAGGGTTTACCACTTTGGCTGCGTTAAAGTCGAACACAGCCAACTCGCCCGGTTTGAACTTATCCAATAAATTAGGTTGGCGGATCAGATTTTCGTTTGCCACCATGCCCAACGCAAACTCTCTCGGTAGTGAGACAACGCCCTTAGCTTCATAAGACTCGCCATTCGCCGACATTATCCTTCCCAACGAAGCCGCCAATGGAAAACTGAAGACGACCTTGTCCACCTTAGCTGTCGACCAATATTGGCTTTCTGCCAATTTCTTTTCATACGCCTGATCGGCTACAGAGATATCACGATGATTTGAACTATCGGCGCTCACCATGTCTACCGGCGCCAGTGCAGTAGTCTTCACCAGTAAATAAGACACACCGGCACCCATCAAGAATGTGAGCGCAGCAATTCCGGTCATTGCCGCATACTTTTCGACATTTGACTGCCCGGCGACCTTTTGCCTTATGACTTCTCTCTTTTTAGCTTTTGCTGGTGCTTCCAATTTGCTGCCGGTTATTGATTGCGTACCGGTGTCACTCAAGCTCCTCTCGACGCGAATCAAGTCCGACGCCAATTGCCCAGCCGACTGGTAGCGATCTTGCGGATCTTTTTCAAGCAACTTAGCGACGACGCTTTCCAAACCATCAGGAAACTGCATACCCAAAGAAGCTTCCCTCAAGGAAATCTGCTTTTCGGACTGATGCTTCATCATAGTGGAAAGAGCAGTGTCGCCCAGGAAAGGCGGCAAGCTGGTCAACGCTTCATACAAAACGCATCCCAGCGAATACAAATCACTCCTGTGATCGACGGCAATGCCCATGCATTGCTCGGGGCTCATATAAAGCGGACTGCCGAAAATCTCACCGGTCTTGGTCAGCGTCTGCTGGTTGAACTCATCGACACCGGTCAATTTCGCAATGCCGAAGTCAACGACCTTAACTACTTCGGCATCACCTTGCGACTTCTTTTCCATCAGCATGATATTGCTGGGCTTGAGGTCGCGGTGAATGACTCGACTGTCATGGGCGTAGCCAATGGCGAAGGCAACCTGGATGAATATCTTGATTGTCCTGTCAATCGGCAAGTGACCGAGCCGCTCGATCTCATCAGCCAGGGTTATGCCCTCAACCAGTTCCATCAGAAAAAAAGGCTGTCCACCAGGCAAAAGTCCAAATTCATACACCTTAAGTAGATTGGCGTGATCGAGCATATGGGCGGCCTTGGCTTCATTCTTAAAGCGCCGCCAGGAGGCGTCCTCGGACTGGTATTTATTGAGACACTTGAGGGCAAACTGCTTGTTCAGATGCAGGTGCTCGACCCTGTAAACGCTGCCCATGCCGCCCTGACCGAGCAAATCGATAATCTTAAATTTGTCGAGCAGAACCGTGCCCGGCTTCAGCTGAGCGAGCGGTTCAAATGGCAGCGAAAGGGTCGTATCCCCTTGGTACTCGGGCATCTTGGGAGACTGCTCCCCCGAGACTTCCGCTTCTTCGTCGTCGAGGCTAAAAACCACGCTGTGACCTTAATGGCAGCACTGCAGAACTTATTCCAGTATAAGCGCCGGCCGGTAACTGCCAAGCCTGGGGCGGATTAAAGTCTCCAAAATCGCTATTCACTCACTTTTCCAGCCTGCATACCTGGAACAAAGAATGCCCACTTCAGCGTGGAAGGTTTCCTACCTGTATATAAGCTTCATTGTGTTTTTGTCACGCTCAGTCAAATCAGGCGGTTTCAATTCAGTATCGGGAATCGTGCAAAACATAATGTCTTCCGGCCTGGGGCTGTGTCCGTGCAATCCCATTGAATGACCAATCTCATGAAGACAAACGGCACGCACTTCACTGCCGGTCAAGTCCAAACTATCCGTGGCGTGCACCGTCATTATTACAATAGTGGAGTGAGTAAAGTTCTGTCCCACAAAGCGCATCTGAGCCTCGCCACCTTCCGCTGGTGAACTGACGGCACTGAAATTGTCAGTGAAGATACAGTCGATATCGGAGTCCTTCTTCGAGCTAACGAAAGTCACAGCCGGGCCACCTGATTTCGCCCAATCATCGAAACACTTGTGCATGATTTCGGAGAACTCCGATCGATAACCATGCACATTGTGTTCGGAAGCGACGAATATCTTCACTGGAATGCGATTGTTAGCCCAGCGCAATTTGCCCTCAATAGTGACATACTGCAAGTAATCGCTTTCACTCTTACCCGTAGCCTCCGCCCTTCTCTGTTTGTTGCGCTCTTTCTCGAGATCATCAGCGAGCACTTTCACCACAGACGCGTCATTTTCCCTGGGGAATTTTTCGACATACGCTCTATAGGTAGCGATAGCTTCATCAAGCTGACCGTTTCCTTGATACGTGGAGGCAAGCATACCCAGAGGCGCAGCACTATCAGGCTCAAGTTGAACGGCGCGCTGCAAATGTTCGATCGCACCAGTTCGCAAACCCAGTTTGTTCATGGCAATGCCAAGATTCGCGTGAGCAAACGGCAAGTCAGGCATGAGACTGAGCGCCTTCTGCAACTGTTCACTGGCCTGTTGAAACCTATGTTGACGAATAAAATCACAAGCATCATTGGAAAGTTTTACCGCGGTGTACTCTTCTTCTGAAACTTCACGTCCTTGAAAATAGTAGCGGTGACCGCTACCAGACACCGGCGGCTTTTGCTTTGGCGCCTGACTTGACGGCGGCTGAGATGCAGTAGTCTCTGATACTACAGGCGGTACACTTGGCTTGTGCGGCGTCGCAGGTCTTAATGGCTTATCGGTCTCGCCTTCAGACCTGACACGACCTGCATCCGATCCATCGAGCATGGCCACGGTAGGAGGGTTGGGATGATCGACCTTCTTTACCCGAGGTCTTCTGCCCGCGTATCTTGGCTCGTAAATTACATCCCAGGGCGCTTCCACTCCAGCCTTTTGCCGGCGCCAATGTTTCACATTCCACTCGATGAATTCGCCATACCTGTCACCAGGTTCTTGCGCCGCGTAAGATGCCGCTTCGGCTGCGGTCTGCAAAGCCTCATCAAGCAAGCCGGCATTTCCTTGTTCTATTGCCACCATAAAAACCGAGCAGGCAATCAGTCCGGGATATTTCGCATAGTTCTTCTTCGTGCACTCTGCTTCTTGACGCTTGTATGCAATCGCCTCAGCAGGACTCGCGCAAAACTGACCGAGTGTTCGAACTACATACTGAAATTTATTGTCATCCTTTGGCAGCAGTTTAGAGTAGATGCGATAAGCCTTCAGTGCATAATCATACGAAGCCTGATTGTCTTCAATCATTCCTTTGCACATAGCCAGCTGTTCATAAATATCACCTACATCCAGCGTGTCGGCGGGATCTGCTTGCTTGCGCAGGTTCAATGCACTGGTGTAATAGTCGAATGATTCGGCATACCTTTTCTGATAGAAAAGCACCCGGCCCAATTGATACCAGGCGCGCGACTGATCGGTGAGCGAGCCTTGTTTCGCCAAATCAAACGCTCTGCGGTAATGTTCTTCAACTTCAGCCATTGCCCGGTCATATTCGGCTTGGTCCCATCCGCCATTGGCTGTGGCTCTCTTCCCAACCGTATTCCAAACGTCCTGCCCTGCATCCATCTCCAAGTCCCAGGGAGCCTTCTTCGCAGAAGTGGGCGGCAAAGCCAAACGATCCGTCTGATCCTTACCAACAGGTTTAACACCAGCAGCTTTCCCGGCAGGCTGCTTAGCAGGTGTCAGTACTGAACCTGGCGCCTTACCGACAACCGCTTTAGCGGCAATCGGCGTGTTGCCGGATCGTTGCGCCTGCGCACAAGCAGCAGGCGCTATCAGCGGAAGGCATACGATTCCGACGAACAGTTTCAAAACTAGGTTAGATATTGGATACTGCACCGGCAATCCTAGAAATCAGCATCGCACCTGCACAATCGCTCAAATTGTATTACATACAGGCCCCGATTGAGCTAAGATCCCTAAGACAAATACCCGTGACAATCTTGAGTTGTTGACGAGGGCAACTTTATGACCGATAGCGAAAGCCGCAAGCTATACAACCAGGCTGCACTTTACCGCGCCCAGGCGCTAAACGAGGACGCGGAAGCCTTCTACATACAATCAATCGCTCTGGCGCAAAGGGAATTTGGCGAGAAACATCCACAAGTAGCGCAAAGTCTTTACGGACTTGCCGTTCTATACGACTTGCTGGATGACAAACGAGCCGCTTCTGTTTACAAGAAGGCGAAAACGGCAAGAGGAAATAGCAAGAATTTTTCGAATGCTCCAGGCTTACACCTTGAACTTGCTCAGGCTTATTGCCTGCGTACCGCGTCTTCTCTGATGGAAAACATAAAGAAGTACGATGACGCAAATTACTATCTTCACAAAGTTGAATCAATCATTGAGAACATCCTCGGTCCAAATGATCCGGAAATAGCCAACATTTATTTTTGCCTTTCAAAAATTTACGACAAACAAGGTAATCAAAAGCAGGCTGAAACGTCACTCCAAAAAGCTTGGGCCATAAAGGTTCAGCATGGCGTTGTTGCGAAGCGTGAATTCAACAGGAAGATCTATAATCAGACTCATGCGGTTCGCCGCATTGCTGAGAAAGCCAGAGAAAAGGAGCTTTCCGCGGTGCTATGGTTAAACCACGTAGCAAACATATTTTCCGCATGTTCGAACGATCAAATCGAGATGCACGCCAAGACGTTGGGCGACATTCAGGAACTCTTGGAAGAACAACTTCACGACGCCGAGCAGGTTAAGAAGACAACGTCTATAAAAGAGAAATCGCCGGTGAGGTCGAAACCCTCTGCAAAGAGTTCTTCTGCAAACAAAACTTCGCCCAAAAGCAAGACTTCTTCGAAATTAAAACCAAAAGCAAAGAAGAAACCAAAATGAGAATACCTGAGCGCGGCGGCGGCTGGCCGGCATTGAGTGTCAACACATTTTTCAAAAAGCAGCCAGGGCGGCGGCGCTCCCAGCTCATCGCGGCAATCCTTGCCTTTGTCTGCACAACAGCCTCTCATTCCTCAGCAGCTGCCGACGTATTCGGAGACGCTAAACTACATCATGTCGAGCAGGAGATTGTCGCTCTTGCGCAAGAAAGCAGGAAGGATATCTCATATCAAGAACATCAAAAGCTGCTCGATACTGTTTCCGAAAAGATCGTCGGCGGCATGTCCGACGTTTCGTCATTAGCAACTTTGGCAATTTGGGCGGATCTCAATTCGTTTTCAAATGCGCTCGAAAATGGAAACATCAATTACAACCATGTAATCAGCACAGCTTTCTCTTCTGCGATTGCGAAAATAGGAAA
>JAYRNY010001083.1:0-2334 GCA_041911975.1 bacterium
ATATGTTAATTCCACCAGTCCGCGCTTGCTCTGATTCCTAGAGGTCCGCGGCCTGGGCATTTGTAACCTTATGAATACAAATCAGTTGCCACTTTGCTAGTACCTGAGGTCGATGAATGTCAGCCCGACTCGTGGTACCCTGACCGCACTTAGAAGTGGGGGCGACCTGCATTTGGCATCGTCTAATGATGTCGTGCCGTCGCATTAATTCATCAATCAAGCGAGGATACCGGGGCATGGCAACAGCAACTCAGACTGAAAGTAAGCCGTTAACACAGCAAGAAGTGCATGATCTCGCGATGGAAGCGTTCACTTACTTCTACCCTCTGATCACGATGGAAGTTACACGCAAGCAGATGACAAACCTCGAAGCTGGCAAGAAGCCTGGCTTCGGTCCAATGAATGCTTTTGCTCATGTGCGGCAGTATCCTCCAGCTGACTTCAGGGCTGTAGTGCGTCCCAATTTCGACACGCTCTATTCCTGCAGTTGGATCGATCTGACAGCGGAGCCCATTGTACTCTCCTTGCCGGATACAGCCGGCCGCTATTACCTGATGCCTCTTCTCGACATGTGGACAGACGTCTTTGCAGCGCCGGGCTGGCGTACCAGCGGCACAGGCGAGCAGCACTATGCACTGACGGCGCCAGGTTGGAGCGGAAATTTGCCCGCCAACGTCGTCCGTATCGACGCACCGACGCCATACGTCTGGGCAATTGGCAGAACTAAGACGGACGGTCCAGACGACTATGCCGCCGTTGGAAAAATTCAAGACGGCTATACTCTCACGCCCCTCTCCCAATGGGGAAAACAGCCGTACACTCCAGCAAGCAAGATAGACAGCAGCGTCGACATGACTACTCCGCCGCTCGATCAAGTGAACAAGATGCCGGCTGAACAGTATTTCGCATTAGCGGCAGAACTTTTGAAACTTCACCAGCCACATACAACTGATTGGTCGACTCTGGCTCGACTGGAGCGTATCGGCATCAAAGCCGGACAAAGTTTCAATATCAAGAACTTGGATTCGAGCCTGCAAGATGCTCTGCAAAAGGGAATTGAGGCAGCATTGAAGGCACAATACGACCTCATAAAGATCATGGGACGCAAGGCTAATGGCTGGCAAATGAACACGGACACCATGGGCGTGTATGGCAATTATTACTTGAAACGCGCAGTGGTTGCGATGGTCGGACTGGGTGCGAATCAGCCTGAAGATGCGATATACCCTCTCAACTACGCCGATGCCGATGGAAAGCCGCTTATGGGTGAGAACAAATATGTCATCCATTTTTCCAAGGACAGCATGCCACCGGTCGATGCCTTCTGGTCGATCACGATGTACGACAAAGATGGCTTCCAGAGCGCCAATGTGCTCGATCGATTTGCCGTAAGCTCGTGGATGCCTCTGTTGAAAAACAGCGACGGTTCCATCGACATCTACTTGCAGAATGAAACTCCAGGCAAAGACAAGGAGGCGAACTGGCTGCCCGCGCCTAAAGGTGAATTGGGTGTGACGATGCGCCTCTACGCTCCAAAACCCGAAGTTTTGAACGGCGAGTGGAACCCGCCCGCTGTCAAACGCGTTTAAACAGCCAGCCTGAATTTCCGAGAGCCTATCCGCGCATTTCCATGAGGTTGCCGGATTCGTATCTGCGCAGCCCGAGGTAGAACAGAGCGACGCCGGCAACAAGCACGCCGAATGCACCGGCGAAGGAGTAAAACGCCTCGATCATTGACATG
Organism: bacterium; assembly: GCA_041911975.1. Lineage (GTDB taxonomy): Bacteria > Cyanobacteriota > Vampirovibrionia > Obscuribacterales > Obscuribacteraceae > QKMZ01. The sequence continues at coordinate 1,742 of JAYRNY010001083.1, forward strand.
TTCCTCAGCGCGCTTACCGGCAGGTGGCTAACAAACATGGCTGGCAATACAGTAAACAGCAAGATCTTGACGAAACCCTGAAATATGGGCGAAGGATAAGTGCTGAAAGTGATCATGGCGATTCGCAACTGCACCGAAACCTCCTCTGCGCTTCCCATGAAAAACGCCAGGCTGCCAGTGAAAACACTGAAGCCGACGAAGAGAATCGCCACAGAGCAGATCAGGGCAAGAAACAGTGAGAAGTGCGGCAAATCTGGTTTTACAAACATCAAGTAAACGACAATGCCAAACAGTGCATCGCCCCATGAAGTGGGGGCGCTTTTGCCAAGCAAAAGATGCGGAAGCACAGCCCGGGGATAAAGCAACCACGAGTCGAGCTCGCCCTTCATTATGATCCCAGGCAGGAATAATGCGTTGCCCATGACCATATGCGCAAGCCCGAATCCGGAAGCAGCTATCGCCCACAGCGTAATGATGTCATTCACGCCCCAGCCTCTTACCACTGGAAAGCGCGTGAAGAAAAGGCACCAAAATGCAATCCAGAAAAAGTCGTTGATGAACATCGCGAGCATCTGCGATATAAATGCACCTCG
>JAYRNY010001084.1:0-4756 GCA_041911975.1 bacterium
CCTTACTTTTCCCAGTAGATTCATGGTGATCATCTCCTCGATTTCCCCGCTCCAAAACGGAACGAAAGAGGTTAATCACCCTGGGTAATTTTCAGCGCGCAGACACCTCGAAATCCGGGTACTTTTCAGTGCGCGTCAACACGAGAAATCTAGCTGTAACCGCCACGGGTAGCTTATAGCCGCTTGGATGCCTCTATGCAGTGGTAATTTCAAGCAAGATCTTGGAATCTACTTCGGACGCACCAATTTTTTATTTCGCTTTAGCGAACGGAACATGCCAAGCCCGTTATCCATTGCCTCCAGCATCCTAATTGATTGGGTATCACCCTTTTCAGCTGCGTATTCCAGCATTTTTCGTCCACGCTGAAGGTCAATCTTGATACCGGCTTTACCGGTCACCAAGGCCATCCCAAGTACTGAAATAGAGTGCTCGCAGCCCAGCTCAATAGATCTCTCGAGCCATCTTAGAGCCTCAGAGCCATTCTCCTTAGTACCTTCTCCAAGCAAATAAATTGATCCAAGAATCGCCATTGCGCCCTCGTGCCCAAGCTCGGCAGACTCCTTAATGAGGACGTAGCCGTCTTTGAAGTTTCCTGCATCTCTTTTAGCCAAACCTTCGTCATAGGCCTGAATTGAACGAATTTTCCCTGCCATAGCTGCATTCAGGCCAATCAGCGTTTTTATGAAGTTCAACATTAATTCATCGCAGCCGCAAAAAACGGAACGGGATCGTTGGTGCCACCGCTGGCGCAACTAGCCACTGACGCCTTTGCACGCCCCATGCTTGCTAGAGCAATGTCACTGTCGTCAATTTTTTGATCTATCGTCATCGCTGATGCACAACTAATGTTCGAAACCTCAACGACATTTACACCTGGCAAAAAATTGGGGACATTAGAGGAGGCTCCAGCAACGAGACGAACGCTACTATTATCTTGCCTGATGGAGTGCATCCCGATGGCCGGGTCAAGGTCAGCCTTGATTAACCCTGCTTGAAATAGTTCTTCGATTGCGCAAGATACTTCGGCCGCAGTATTGATCTGCCCATCACCAACAAAAGCAGTGGAGGCCGGCAAATTGCAGGCTGCTGGCAAATTTGGCAGAAATGCACTTGCATTTGGAAGGTCGCCCGGCCAATAGCGATAGCGATCTTTAAATTGACGTGATGCAGCAGTTAGATCTTTGATAGTTGCGACCATTGCAGTCGATTTTGCTGAATCAATGAGGCTGGTACCCCTCAATACCAATGCGAGAATCAGTGCAATCAAAATCATCGAAATGCTCAATTCGACCACAGTGAATCCATGGTTCCGCATGTGAGGTTTCATGTGCGTCACGGCAATAATGTTCCGGCTCGTGCGTAGACAGCTTTCAAGGTGTCTATTGAGACAGAATAGACCACGTCGTCATTCGCTCCCGATTCATCAACACGATTTGGACCGGCCGACCGAATCGTGAAGGCAGCGACATTACCAGGGGAAGTAGACGCTTTGATCTGCGAAGAGTACAGACGATTGTAAATCAGGAGAGTTCCCCATCCGTCATCCGGCATTGTGTAGCTTGCGGGAAGAGTTGCGCTAGCAATTGAACTGCCGATTATTGCCTCCTGAAGGTCACCGAGAGCTTTTCTTGTCTCGCCTTCCGCACTACGGATAGCACCGTCTTTAATTAGCCCTGCCAGCAATTCACTAGGCTTCATAAAGGTGACCTGGTCGTCAAAAGCACCGTACGTTAGTGCGGCGTTAGTACTTGGTTCACGCTGAATGAAATTAGTGCCTCCAGAAGCGTTAGTAGCCTCGTCGGAACCGGCCAACGGTGCGACGTTAGCAGTTCCTTGGGATGCCCAAGCGCCTAAGCCGTTGGGGCCGTGGGAAATCAAGACAAAGGCGGCAAACTCTGGAGCGGTTACGTTGGTGGTGCTGCTGCTGGTTGCTGGATCCCGTAATAGAACACTGAGATTGCCCAACTTCCCAGGAATAAAATTTGTCGAACGAGTCCAATCAAGCTTGGGGTTGCTGGCATCTATGGTTGCTGCATAGGTAAAAAAGTTATCCCAACCATCGAGGACAGTTTCGCGTGGCAAGCCAATATCTATGTAGGGCACAACGCCGACAACTGAAGCACACGTTGTAGCTACGTTTCCTGGAGTAGTTCGATTGTCATCCCCGGTTCCAGGTAGGTTACCAGAAGCCCCCGGCAGATCCGGGCATGGCAGACGGCGATATTTGGAGACATAACTTACCAAAGCTGCCTTAATCATTTCCTGCCGTTTCGTTGTTGTCGAATGAGCAGCGTTCGCCATCGCCGCAGAAAACGCGGTTACTCCCATGGTCAAGGCAATCGCCGCAATCACGAGAACGATGGTCATCTCAACCAAGGAAAAGCCTGAGTTGTGGCCGTACATTTTTGTATTTAGCATTAAGCGAGCCTAAACGATCTAACTTGACGATTCAACTGGCGGCGCTGACCAAGTTGCTTGCATTTTCCAAGTGGCGAAGCCGCCATGCGCGGCATCGTAAAGCTAGATGACAGCAAAGTGATGAATTGCGGCCTGAACCAGTGAATTGAGCTAATGGCCGGATAGGCCGAGGAGCTGGAATAGTGTCTGCTCCCCTACCCTACTTCGTTTGACATTATCGCCCTGATGTCTGTACATCGGCGAGGTTGTGTGAAAACCCCTCGGCTGGGTACGCCAAACAGGTGTGTGGTGCGCTAATTCCAGTATGGAGGTGCAGGAATGAAACGATTCATTGAAGGCGAGTCCCTTAGCCAACTAAGCTTGATACCCGAAAACGCCATCTTCAGCCGCAGCCAATGTCTTAGCGTCTTGGAGCATTTCCACACAACCTCGACTCAAAGAGGTACTTCGTAAATTGAGGAATCAGACGTTAAGGAACGCCCAAACTCAGCCGCCGTTTTGTCTTAGCGAATCAGATGCAAAACGGTCGGCTGGAGTGCCTTGTGGGACATAACCTGCCGGGCCATATCTCAAACAGGTTTATCCCCGGTCATTTCAAACAGCAGCCCCATAGAGTGTGCCGGCCGACGTGATATCGCCTTCGCTTAGCAATCCGTCGTTCTGCCAGAGGTTGTTGCAGTAGTTCATCACCGACTGATGGTCGTACTTGGTCAGCGGCAGATTGGGTACCATGCCTTGGTGCTTCTGTTTCTTGCACCAATCGGGCGCATCCTTCTGCCAATCCTCGTGAGTCAAGCCCAGCACGTGTCCAAACTCATGTACCGCGGTCGCGCGTACACAGAAGTTCCGCTTCACGCTCTCCTTGCCAGTGCAGTAGCTATTCCCCGGATAGCTCATCTGCAACAGCACTCCGTTCTTCTTTTTGTGGTTGTCCGGACCGAGTCCAATGGTCTGCGGATCGTTGATCGTAAGACCCACACGAATGTCAGCCCCCGACTCTCCACATGGCTTCCAGCCGTCGAAATGCAGCAGGCTGACTCGAGACCACGTGCTCCGAACGGCATCCTCAATGTCTCTTTTTTGGAGGTCATATTCGGCGCCGACTTCGGCCTCCCAGCAAACCGTGAGCGTCTTGACCCCATTCTCGGACCATCCTGGAAGCTTCCAGATCTTACCTTTCACGATGGCTCCGAAGGGGTAGACCAGCAGCTTCTGCGCGCCAGACTCCCCGCCGGCGGGGTAAAAGTCCATCGAAATGTACGGCATCGTCGCCGCCTTGTTGAGGCCTACGCCCCAAGTCTGCGCTGCTGCCGTTGCCGGACCCTGGGACATACCCAGGCCCACTGCAATGACAACTGCGATGACAATGACAATCTTGGCGAATTTGCTCATCGCAATTCTCCTCAGGGAGTGGTAGGCTTCTTCAGTTCCTCAAGCTGCTTTCTGGCGTTGATGACCGCAATCTCAGACTCGATGCGGGTCACCTCCGCAGAGTTCTGTAGCAGCGTCGGATCTCCGGGTTTCTTGGCCAACTCCACCGCCTTCTGTTTCTCTGCCAGTGCCTTTTCGAAGTCGAGCTTGTCCAGCGTCGCTTGACGCTGATCCTTTTTGCGTTGAAGTGCATCCGCCTCCAGCTTGGCCCTGTAACTGCGACTGTCTTCGCGATAGTCGCCGTAAGCAGACCCCCCTGCGCGGATAGCGCCAGTGAGCGCTTTGCCGCGAGCCGATTTTTCTTCGTACTTGATGGAGGACAGAGATCCATCCTCGCGGAACGACGCCGACAATGCATTGTTCTGGAAGATGCCATTATTGAGCGGTAGCTGCCGCAGAATACCCAACTGGGGTGCCATGACTTGACTGCTCAGAATCACGGCAGTCGCGCCACCAGGCTTGCAGCTGTCAGGCGACGAGACTCCGCAGACATAGAGCATGGCGGGCACCGGGCTGCGGAAGTACACGCCGTTGCTGGCCTCTAGGTAGTTTTCTCTCTGTTTACATTCAGTGTCCGTTGCACACCCTTCTGACTTTACGACCGCAAGCGGAGAAAGCGTGATCGACAACTCCTGGCTAGCAGCGACTTCGTCAGGCTCTGCTCCAGACGCCGAGAGCTCGAATAGGCTGTTCAACTTCGTGGTACTTTGTTGGTTCGGCGAAAGCTGTTTTCTACCAAACTCATTTGCCGACTCCGGCCAAATAACTTCCTCTGTTGTCGAGATCTTTGCGAGAGCAGCGTCTGCGGCTATATTGAGACTTTCGATGGCATCGCTATGTTCCTTCACCAACGATTGAAGCTTCTTGAGCTTCACCTTGTCCGCATCAGTAAGCGCACGCAACTCA
>JAYRNY010001085.1:0-7930 GCA_041911975.1 bacterium
ACCTTGAGAGCGTCCGGCCAGTCTGCTTCGGCGGCAACCACATTGAAGCCCTTCTCTTCGATAAGACGCTTGGTTAGCTCAATTCGCGTTTTGTAGTACTCATGCGTGCCGTGAGACGCCTCTCCAATCAGCACGAATGAAGAATCGGCAATGAGGCTCATCAGTGAATCCAGTTCATGCTTCTCACCGGTATAAGGTATGGCATGGCGGCGAACAATTTTGCTCAGCTGCGCATCCGGAGACTGGGTGGTCTCTACTATTCGCATGTGAATATTTCTCCCGTTACTTGTTAGCCGGCTCTTTTGGCTCTTGCTTCTATGCGAGCCAGCTCACTTCTGCTGATGTAGTCGAATAGCGTCGCAGCTCTGAGGCTTTTGGCCGACATTCCGCATACAGGGCATTTCCAGAAGATGGACAAACTACGAACTGGTGTCTTTGGTGATACACCATGTTTAAGATCCCCTTTTTGCTCGTCGTAAACATAGACACGACAATTGTCGCAAAAATAGTAGTCGAAGTTGTTTGCTCTGTATGCCATTGTCTTTGACCTTAGATTTGTGGTTGGACGTTTTGTCTTCCACCAATATAGAGCTGCCGGAAATCATGCAACGCTTGGCCTTTCGGTTGATTTCTTATCTCGCTTGTGCAGGACTGCGACGTCGCATGGCGGATCCGCCAGAATTGAAGTCGCCACACGGCCAAGGAAAAATTCGCGGCTGCCGCGCTTTGTATGCGGACCAAGAAGGATGAGATCGGCGCTCCAATCATCAGCCTCCTGCAGGATTATTTTCTTAGCGTCACCTTCCAATAAGATCTTTTCTATTCGAACATCCGGAAAAGAAACTTTGAGTTTGGCGCTGACTTGGTCCAGAAGCTCATTGCCATCTCTGCACAAGCACTTCCTGCTTAATACGGAAAAGGTCCCGAGTGGCTCGACAACATGAAGCAGGCGCAACCTCAGTTGGGTGTCCTGACCTTGCAAGCCGGTAACAAATTCCCGGATTCCTTCCAAAAAGTATTCGTCCGCGATGGGAACCAATATGCGACTGATCACTGGTTTGTCCTCGTAAGTTAAGATTTGGTCAAACAGCTTTCTGCGCTGCATTTTCTTTCAACTTCCGCCTGAGGCGGGCACTATCAATTTTGAACCCGAAATGAGTTATTTGTATGGACTGTGAGTACGATTCTTGTTCATTCTGCAGGATGATTTGCTGACCCGTTTATACGGTGGCTCTGAACTGCTGATTGTTACGCACCTTGATATGAGTGTCTCCGCTTGTGATGACACCGATGAAGAGCATGATCAGTCCGCCTAATATTGCCGGCATCCAGCCGCTGAACGACAGCACGGATGGAAGCAATTGCGCGACTATGGTTAGCGCTAGCGCCGGCAGCAGCCAGAATCCAAAGAGCCAGACAGGAATGAGCAAGAACAATGCCATGCCTAAGGTTGAGATGGCCAAAATTGCACTAATCGCAATGGCCAGAAATTCTACCAGTCCGCCTGCAATGGCGAATAGAATGCCGGCCAGTAGTGCATGAGCGAAATTCCCATGAAATGTTGCCCCGGGGATCACGGGGATGAGGAAATAAAATGCACATGCTGAAAGTGCCAGTCGAATCAAGTGACGTAGCATAATAAACTCCTCTTCTTCTCTGTTATCTCCGTTTCTCAACTGGCGAAAGTTCGTTTTTCTTGCCGGCGGCGAGTTCCTCGGCAACGTATTCTTCAGGCCATAGCATGATGCATGGGAGTGTCAATGAGCGGATTGATTCTGCGACGTTTTTTCCAAATGCCGTGATTCTGTATGGTCCCACACCTCTGGTCGGCAAAACGAATATTGTCTCTGCCGGCAATTTATCTGCTTGAGATGTGTCTTTTCGATGGAAGAATTCCTTGCGCTCGGCTGCGGCTTTGCCGTCAAAATATTCAATATCGATGTCAATTCCTTTTGCATCTGGAATTTCTTTCAACAAGTTTTTCTTGAAAGCTTCCGGACTTTCTTCTCTCGTACCTGTTCCCCAGAACTCGAGACTCGGCTTGAGCCCCAGCAAAAGAGCAAGTTTAAGACAGGAGCGAATGTAAGTCACATTGACGTGATCGACTTCTGAGACAATGCTCATAGCTTCCCAGGCTCGCGGTCTTTCCTGAACTACGAGCAGTGGAACAGTGGCCAGCTGGGCAATGCCCTCGGCAATAGAGCCGCTGACATAGTGGCTGTGAATTCGTTGTGTCATCCTTTTGTCGCAGGAAACGTGACCAACGGCTAACAAGTCGAACTTGGATGCGTCATTGGCAATTGTTTCGATGAGGTTGGCTTCCTTGACTACGAAGGTGCTTTTGACGCCGTTGCCTTCAGCCAATGCAATGTATTTGACTCGAAGCTTTTCTGCCAGGGTTTTCAGCCCCTCAATCAATTGCTCGTAAAGCTGGACATAAGGACCGCTGCCGACAAATCCGGCGCTGTCGCTTCTCAGCATTTCCCAGAACATGCGTGAATCAATGACATGCTCTGCAGTCACGCTGGCGTTCAGCTTCTTTGCCATTAGCCAGGCTGTTTCCGCTGCATTACGAGATTGCTCTGAGCCGCTCACGGCTACAAGTATTGAATGCTTGGACATTTTTTCTTTACCTTTTCTCTTGACTGCGGAGCGGGCTTTCTGCAAAATTGCTGAGCCCCTTTACACAAGCTATCTAAGGCTCCAAAAAAAGGCATCATTACTGAGGATGAGTTTTGCCAGGCGAAGTGGGCTCAGCCTAGTCCGATCAGATGTTGTTCTCAAAAGCGCGGCGCGCAAAACTGGGGTAAGTAAAACATGCTTTGAGGAGCAGGACATGCATCCGATTTCAGGCGTTCATCCCACTCCAGAGCGCATCGAAAAAATGCCTGATGTTGCCAGGGGGGTGTTCCACGCCTTCTTTGTCTACGACGTTGCGGACACTATTAATCTGGCTGAGCTGCTCAATCGTTCAGGCAAAAGCAATGAAAAAATGGAGCTTGAACTGCACGTGGCAACACCTCCGGGCAGATGTTTTCAGTTTATCTCCGCGCCGCTTGAAAGTAATTTGAAAAGGGTGGACGCACAGGGGTTGGATGGACATGTAAGAGTCAAAATCTACGACTACGGCACTGTTGCTTTGCGAGCGTCATTTCCTGTTGAAGGCAGTTTTGAGCAGGTTCTCTCTCAAACTGCCTCTTTGCGCCAATCAGAATCGCTTGCCGACTGTATGAATCGAACCCTCAATGAAACGCTAGAGTCAATCAGTGCTGCATTGAATCAGCAGCACAGTCCTCTGATGGAAACGTATTTTGCCGTCGAGATCAATGAATTGGCAGAACCTGTTTCTGCTTTGCAATTGATGCAAAAACAGGGTGTCGAATTGGCTTGTCTTTTGCAAGCGGAAAATCGCGCGCTGACACCGATCGAGCAGGAGGACGCGCTGCGCTCCAGATTCAGCTATTTTGAAAATGATCTGGTGCTCTTCAATTCCGACTGCGCGCTGATTTTTGAGAGCCGGGAAAATGCTGAGATCGTAGAAAGTATTCTCGAATTTGCTATTACACAGCTGGTCGAGCTGCGCACTTACGATCGGCGCCTCGATAATGAGCTGGACGAAATCTACAAATGGGATTTGGCAGCCACTCAGCATCACTGGCTGTTCGGCAGGCGAGCGACCAAAGAAAGGATGGCACGCTCAAGGAAACTATTGGTCGACATCCGGGAATTGTCGGATCGCAGCAGCAACGCTCTGAAGATTCTAGGCGATGGTTATTATGTGAGACTTTACAAAAGCATTGCCTCACGGCTCGGGCTTTCCGATTGGCAAAAGCAGCTGGAATCCAAATTGTTGACCGTGCAAGAGATTTACAGATTTGCGACCGATCAGGCGCAGCATGCGCGCAGCGATTTCTTGGAGCTGGTCATTATTCTCTTGATCATCGTGGAGATTTTATTGAGCCTGACAGCGCGAGGGCATTAATCTCCTATCCAGGCGCGGGCTTAGAGTTTTCTTTGGTCGCTTTGGCGCCGATTTTAGCTCTTCCGGCGGTAGGGGTTATCGAACAGGGTGCCTCCATCGACGTTTGTAAATCATACTTTCGATACTGCACATCAGCCTCACAGCAGATGCGTAAGGGCGATTGAATGGACGAAAATATACGCAGGTTGCATGTTAGTTCAGCAAAGCAATGTAATCAGCATGGATTGTTAGAGGAGAAAGGAAAATGACAACAGCTACACCTGCAAAGGAAGCAAAGGAAACCAAAAAAGAATCGACAGCTCTCACTCGCAGGGAGCATCCATTTCTGGCATTGCAAGAAGAAATGAATCGTGTGTTTGAAGACTTCAAACATGGTTTTCCATTTGCAAGAACAACCTGGTCTGAGCCGATGTCGGAATTCAATGCAAAAATAGACATGAAGGACGACGAAAAGGCAGTCATCGTTACCGCGGAACTTCCCGGTGTTGATATGAAGGACATCGAGGTCAAGGTCGAAGACAGATCGCTAGTGATCAGAGGCGAAAAGCGTTCCGAAAAAGAAGAGAAGGACAAAAACTATTACAGGATGGAGCGCAGCTATGGCTCCTTTTATCGACTCCTTCCATTGCCGGCGGCAGTCGAGAAGGATGCAGTAGAAGCTGTCTATAAGGACGGTGTTCTTAAGGTGACAATGCCGAAATCGAAAGAAGCCTTAGAGTATGGCAAAAATATTCCGGTCAAAGCCGGCTAGGTCTGTGGCAGTAAGAACTAGAGCGCGCCCGAAAAGGGCGCGCTCTTCGTAGGTTTTTCCAGTCTTAGTGATTTGGGCGCGAGGCAGTCACTGACTTTCACTGTTAATGGTGCATCGAGGAATTGCCCGTGCCAATTCAGCCTTTTGAGACGCAGTCCACGAAGAGAGGTTGATGTCCAGATTGCGCAGAGAAGCAATACTCTTGAAGTGCACTATGCAATCTGGTGTAAGAGTACAATTTCGCACATCGAGTGAGGAAAGCTTCTTCGCCTCTTTGAGGAATGCTATTCCTCGATCGCTTATGTCCTTATTATTCTTAATAAAGAGGTGTGTCAGCTTGGGAAATTTGCCGGCGATGATTTGCAAGTCTTCATCGCGCAAAAGCGTGCTTTGGGCTCGGAGAATGCGCAGCGACGAGCCGCTCATGTGCTTCAATACTTTGCTTGCCTTGTCTATTTCGCCCATCTCAAGACCTTCAAGGCGATTCAAGCTCTTCAGCCGCAGAATTCCATCAGCAGTGACATCAGTTTCTGAAACATTCAATTCTTGTAGGTTTGGAAGACCTGCAATGGCAGCCAGTCCATCGTCCGTCACAGGAGTTGTATCGAGGTTGAGACTCTTTAGCCCTTCGAAATGGCTGATGTTACGCAAGACATCATCTCCGACGTGCGCATTATGTCCAAATATCAATTCGTAGATCTCATCGGGACGAAACGCCTGAAACACGGCTGTCTCCATGCAGCCATACTTATTTGGCATGAACCCGAGAGGTTGCGCCGAAGGAAAGGTGATTCTTCCTTGAGCTGGAATCTTACTATTTTGTCCTCCAGATTCAGTCCAGATCCAACCAATGGATGCATTTGGGAAACTGAGCGACCATGAACCTTTTTTGCAGTCTTTTATAGAATTAGCAGCAAAGTACTTATCTATGGCCGATGGCATGCTGGCTCGAATTTCAGCCAGTATTTCACCGTCTTGTCTTGAGGGTGGAATGATACTGGGGCTTGGTTTTTCTTTTGGTTTTTCAGCTGGTCTTTCTTTTGGCTTTTCTCCTACCGCCCAGAAAAGAAGACCGACTGTTGCCACGATAAGAACAGCTGCCACCGCTACTGTTAGAGTCTTAGGGCTGGGGCTTTTGTTCTTTTTCTCCTCAGGCGACGGCGTACACGAGCATATCGCGCGGTTCTCCAGTATGCTGAGCAAATCCTCTTTTACAGCCGACGCTGATTGATAACGACCGGCCGGATCTTTGGCGAGAAGCCGTGAGATCACTAACTCCATGGTATCGGGAAACTTCTCTCCCAGAAGAGTTTCCCGCAGCGATAGTGGCGCCTCATTTTGGTGTTTCAGCATTGTCGAAAGGGCACTGTCTCCGGCAAAAGGCGGCAATCCTGTCAGTGCTTCGTATAAGGAACAACCAAGTGAATAAATATCAGAGCGCTGATCGACGGACCGTCCGTAGCATTGCTCCGGACTCATGTATAGAGGGCTTCCAAAAACCTCGCCTGTTTTTGTTAGAGGAAGAGATTCCTGCTCATTCTCATGCAGGACTTTCGCGATGCCGAAGTCTAGAATTTTGACTTCACCGACTTTGCCGGGCGTTTCGGATGCTTGCACCATGATGTTGCTCGGTTTCAAATCTCTGTGCACGATGCCGCGTTCGTGCGCATGAGCCAAACCATCGCACAGTTGCAAGAAAATCTTCAGCGCTGTATCAACAGGCAAGCGTCCTTGCTCTTTGATCAAACTAGCCAAAGTCTTTCCTTCCACAAGGTCCATAACCAAAAAAGGCGTGCTGTCTTCCAATGTGCCAAAGTCATGCACGCGGACCAGATTTGGATGATTGAGCTCGTGAGCTGCCTGCGCCTCTCTCTGAAAGCGCATCAACGAGGAAGGAGCCGAGTGACGAGCATCAAACACTTTGATTGCGTACGTACCGTGGAGAAAGACTTGCTCCGCCTTGTAGACCGCGCCCATGCCTCCCTGTCCGATTTCGCCGACAATTCGGTAGCGACCGGAGATGATCTCGCCTGGCTCGAAATGACCTATGCTTTTGTGACCGCCAGTTATTAGAGTTTCACCTGGCGCCGCCAGCACAAGCTCGGGAGTTTGCCCGCCAGATGCATTGGCGGCGCGCTCCTTTTCAACTTGCTTTGCGATATCAACGTTTTCATGTTCTGCCGTCATTTCTCCTCCAGAAAGCAGGCAGGCGCACAATTGATAATACCAGGGCACAGCGGTGCTGTTCAAAGCAATGTTCGATCAGCCCTCGGATGGCGGTTGTACACATGAGCTTCATCGATAAACAGTCAGTGGGACAGGCAGCTAATCCTTCATCTGTGAATATGCGGCTGCGCAGATTGTTATCTGCCGGAAAACTCTTTCATCACTTGCCCGTAGCGTTTGCCGACGGAATTGCAAACTAAGTCACACAATTCATAGATTGTACTGTCGGCAATACTGTAATAAACGAAAAGCCCCTGTCTTCTCTTTTGTACCATTCCTTGTTCTGCAAGGATTGACAGATGTTTGCTCACATTGGCCTGGCTCAATTCGGTCAGTTCGCATAACTCCTGCACCGAACGCTCGCCAGTGAAGAGGTGCTGAAGAATTTGCAGCCGGGAGGCGTCCGAGAGTGCACGAAATCGTGCAGCCACGATTTCCAGGGCTACGCGCGTCAGCGGTGTCTTTTTACCTTTCATTATGAAATCCCGGTGTCACACCTTCAGTCTACATTCATCGGACTTATTCTTCAATCATTCTTATGGTTGATTCGTTATATAACTAATTGGTGATATAGTTGATTTATTCGCAATCCGGAGTTCAATATATATGTCATCAACGACCAACGGTGCAGTCTGTCAATTTTTAGAGCCTGCGCAAGCCGAGAAGGATGCCGAAAACAGCTTTCTCCTAGATGTTCGCAGCCCGCTTGAGTTTGAGACAGAGCATATCAGCGGCTCAGTAAACCTGCCGTTGAATGAGCTGGAAGTCAGATTTGAAGAAGTGCCGCGAAATACGAAACTGATTGTCATCTGCCGCAGCGGAAAGAGAGCGGAGCGCGCCGCTTACGGCCTATTGGGCCGGGGTTTTCAGCCACGTGTGCTGTCCGGCGGATTGGAAGCCTGGAGAAAAGCCGGGCTGCCCGTCAAAAACGGCAGGCGGATGATTTCAATCGAGCGGCAGATTCAATTGAT
>JAYRNY010001086.1:0-3591 GCA_041911975.1 bacterium
CCTTGTTGCAGATATGCGCGACCGAGTCCGTAGTGTGCTGTCGAATTGCCGGTATTGAGTGCGGTGGCTTGTTTGAAGCTGCTCATCGCTTCGGCGGAACGGCCGCCTTCCAGTTGAACCAGGCCCAGACCGGCATAAGCGTCCGAGTAATTCTTATCGGCGCGAATTGCATTCATGAATGATTCTTCTGCTTTATCGAGCCGCCCTTCTTCTTTGAATACTCGTGCCAGTGTGTATTGTGCTTCAGGAAGATTTGGATCTATGGCGAGCGCCAGGTTACACTCGGCGCCTGCCTGTTTGATTAGCGCGTCTTTGTTATTGCGCATGGTGCTGTTGGAAGACTGCAGGCGGTTGAGCATTGTTTGTGCTTTGCCGCAATGTGCCATGGCGTTTTGCGCGTCTTCTTTTAACACTTTGTCGAACTCTTCGTCGGCGCGGTCAAGCTTGAAGCTTTTCGCATAAGCATATGCAAGTCCGTTGCGAATATTCAGATCTTTAGGTTGGCGATTTAGAGCCGTTCTATACAAATCAGCAGCCTGGTTGTACTGACCTTTGCGAACTAGTTCGTCCGCCATTTGCTGTTCCTGGCTGATTCTTGCCTTTAGAGTCTTCTTTGCCGAACTAGCTTCAGCATCCGATTGAGTACTCAAAGAGCCGCACAGAAAGAGCGAACCGGCTACCCAAACTATTGAGTCTAGTATGGATTTTCTTTTTGAGTCCATAACCAAAATTCCCCTCGTCGTTTTCCGAAACGCCACCATAGAACCGGTTTGCTGTCGAAACAAGTGAGGGTAGTGAATAAGAAGACATAAGTTTGGCTATATGCCTAAAATGGGAACCGCCGCACAAGCTGAGCGTTTTGGCTGGTTTCAAAGTGGCACTATCAAGGTCGCAAAAGTTACGTGATCGCGACACATAAAAACAAAAGCAGCTGATAATGCAGGGTTTCGAAGGATTTTGAGCATTTCGCGGGACCGCATCGCTTTGCGTCCGCGGGCTCCAGCAAATTTCTGTTGGCGACAAAATGTTCTGGAAGTTAAAGCGTTATCGCCTTAATTTCCAGTGGAGTATCAATCATTTCTTTTTTGCTATGAACTGACGCCGGTTGGCAGCCTGTGTTATTCTATTAATTGACCGAACGGTCGGTAAATGAAAATGAGCCCTGTGATGAGGGGGGTAGCCATGTCCATGGAGAAGAAAATGCCCAAAACCGCTATGCCTGTTAAGGAAACCGCCTCCAAAGAGTGTCAGGACTTAGGCGCCAAGCTTGTCAGCGCTCCCACCCAGCACGAGAAGATGCCCAATCCGGAAGAGCTGCTCCTCAATGCGGAAGACGCTCCCAAGATCACTGACAGGCTCAACATCTTCCCCTTCGACTGGCGCGTTGAAACCCCTCGCTTGATGGAAATCTATGAAAGCTCACGCGATCCGGGTTGGTCGCCCAGCAAATTGCCCTGGGATACCCTCGACGTCGAGAGCATGACCCTCGATCAGCGTTATGCCATTGCTTATTGGTGGTCGCTCCTTTCCGTATTTGATGCGTCCGGACCGGCTGTTTTCGCCCGTGCCATGATTCACGCCTATGAAACTCATGAAGAAGACTCAATCCGCAAGTGCTTCTTCTCGGTTACTCGCGACGAACTGCATCACGAGGAAGTTTGCGGTAAAGCAATCACAAAACTGACCCCAGGAGGTCCGCTCGGATATGAGCCTCAGACCGAACTGGGCAGACTGGCTCGCAATAACGTGGAATGGCTCTATCACAATGGCGCTCGTTACTGGACCGGCTATAAGAAAGCAGTCGAGCACTATCCGATGCCCATTCTCTTCAGCTCGTTCCTTTTCGGTGAAGTCGCTTCTTCCACTCTGTTCCACAGTATGTACGAGAGCACCGATATCCCCGTGTTCAAAGAAGCATTCAAAAACATCGGCCGCGACGAAGGCCGCCATCTCAGCTTCTGCCTGGCGCTCCTCAAAGAAGTACTGCCCAAGATGTCTCAAGAAGATAAGGAAACTGTCACCAAGCAGTTCCGCGCTGGATTCATCTTCCTTTCCGGTATTCTCTTCGAGCCACCGGCAGAATTCTGGCAATTGCCGCCTACTTTCATTCCGGCTCAGCGTTTGCTGGAAGAAAAGGCGCGCGAAGCCGGATTTGGCATTCTTTCTCTGGAAAAACGCAGAGAGAATTGGAGAACCGCCGTTGTGCGCTTGAAGACCATCGTAGAGCCTTATGGCGTCAAATTCCCGGCGCTTCCGGAAATTGACGTTGATGGCGAAACAGTTGCCTTTGACGCGGATAAGATTATTCCGATTTTCTAGTAGGGGAGCATTGTATGCGCCCATTACAATTAGGTCTGTGTTTGGCAACTTTCGCTGTTTGATCCACTAATATAGTGTGATGGTCAGACCACGCGCAGAAAACTATCTTGAACGTCAGCAAGGCATTCTCGATGCCGCTGCCGCCATGTTTGCAAAACATGGATTCAACGGCACATCGATTGCGGCGCTCGCGGATTCGTGCGGAGTGTCGAAAGCGCTTCTCTATCATTACTATGATTCAAAAGAGGCGCTGCTTTACGACATGTTGCTCGTCCATTGCAAATTGCTTTCAGAAACAGCCAGCAACGCGACCAGACAGTCAGACAAGCCGGAAGAGCAATTGCGCAGTCTGGTGCGCGCTTTGATGGAGCTGTACATGAGCTCTCGCGACAAGCACGTTGTTCTTTTGAACGACCTTCACTGTCTGCCCGAAGCTCAGCAAACCGAAATCAAAGAAGAAGAAAGAAAGGTTCTGCAAGAGATAAAGCACTTGATCGCGCAATTGCGCCCGGACCTGACACCTCCGCTGGTGACATCACTGACTATGTACTTGATGGGAGCGGTCAACTGGACTTACACCTGGTTCAAGCCGCAGGGGCAGGTTAGTGCGACTGATTACGCAGACCTTGCCACCGCCACTTTCCTGAGTGGCATCCTCCAGCCTCCAACCTCGAACTAGTGTGACTAGTTTTACTTGCTTTATTTTGCAGTAGGTTCACTGACGGTTTTTGCGCTCAATTGTTTAAGATCAGCAGGCGCTTGCCGGTCCTCAGCCGATGCCGCACTTGCTGCAGATCATGGCGCTGTTTATGTAGACGGCCGTTTCGCCTTTTTCGACGGTATGCCTGCATTTGCGGCATACGCCTGTGTAGCGGACGACGAACACACTTCCTTCCTTACCCTGGCGAAAATACTTGAGCGCGTTTTTCTCCGTCTTTGCTCTCACCTTCAAGCGTTTTGTGAGAGTTCTGATTTCTGCCTCGTGCTTAGCGTTGGGCTCGGGCAAGCGGCGCAGGTTGTTGATGCGATCGATAATCGCTTGAGTCTCGTCGATATCTGCGACTGCTGTTAGTGACTGCTGAGCATGAGCTTGGGCAGTGCGCCCGCATGTATAACATTCGACTTTCTTTGATAGAGGGTCGTACCAGATTTCATCGCCTTTCTGAATCGTCTTCGAGCACTTGCATGTGCCCGAGTACAGTGATTCCATCAACTTCGGAGCCGGTGCTATGTCCGACGGAAAAGAACGCGTGTGTCTACTTACCATCGCAA
>JAYRNY010001087.1:0-2461 GCA_041911975.1 bacterium
ACCACAATGTCTGAGCAGCATCAAGGCCCAAGCGGATTTATAGAGCTGGGCGGCGAGATGTTTCTTGTCGACTATGGAAAAATCTGCGCCGCAGATGGGACCCAGTGCGGATTTCTTTTTGAAGACGGTTATTTGAAAGGAAACTTCGGACCGCTCACGGAGAAGCACGGACTGGTGCCGATTGACGACATTGAGGGTTGTGTTTTTCGGGGCATCGATGCTTCGGGGATGGAGCTGGATCTGCCAGGGGTGCGGGTTGGTCCGGATGGAACGCTGAAGTACAACGGCATCGTTCTGGCTGTCATCAATGGGCGTATGGCTACGCAGGACCATCGCCTGGTCGGTGAATTCGATGATGACGGCGAAGTCTACGTGCGCGATCGCGCAACCAAAGAGCCTCGCCGCAAGCTGGATGAGACCACCCAGTTGAATTTGCTTTTTGAAGGAAACAAGTCTGACGGCTCAGTATTTACACATGAATTCAGCCGCCCGCTTTATCGCAAAAACCTTTCCTATTCGGACAACGAGATAATTCGCTATTTCGATGATTTCGACAAATTGAACACGCCGCAAAAGCAATACGTTATGGAAAGCATGCGGCTCTGGGCGGCATGCGGTCTATTGCAGATAGTTAGAAAGAGCGAAGGCGTGGCGCAATTCGGCAACGTGCGCCACGGAGCCGCGGGTGTGACCGGTGTCAGGCACGGCAATGTCACTCTCGACAAAGAAGAATTCGAAAAGGAGATCATGCTCTACAAGCGGTTCGGCCCGCTGGCTGTCATCGCCATTCGTTTGCAGCCGTATGTAGAAGTAAGAGTCAATCTGGTCGTCTCCCATGAATTTGGGCATCAATTGGAATTCGTTTTATCCCAGGCGACGCAAACTCTTATCACTGAGCTGTATGAAAAGCACAAAGCCAAGAGTGGCCGCCACTATCCTCTGCCCAACGGCTATGAAGGTTATGCCGAAGTGTTGACTCCGCAGCAAGTGCATCAGCGTGTGTTCATCTCCGGATATGCGCGCACCAGCATGCACGAGTACTGGGCTGAATGCGTGGCGGCGTTTTCTGTCCGAGATAGCCGAAAGATGCTCAAGGAGCTCGATCCGGGCGCTTATGCAATTCTTCGCGATGTCGTTACTAATCCAGCTAAAATGATAAGACCGGTATTTCGTGAGCAAATTATGGACCTGCAAACAAGTCTGAGAATTGGCGGCGAATACACCGAAGATCTGATTGCCGATTGAGCATCGAGAGCATTAGAGAAATGCACAAGATGGGAAACGCCAGTAAAAAACGCGCAATCGTGCTCTTGTGCGCGCTTACGGCCGGAGTTGGCTACATGCCGACGGCATTCGGCGCCCCGCCGCAGCTGGAGCCGGTGCTGAAAGCAATCGATCCTTCTGAAGCCAAAATGGATGCGCCTCCGCCGCCTCCTGCCGTGCAAAATCCCAATCCCCTGGGGCGCATCAATGGGCAGCCGGTAAGCCGCGGCAATCAGCTCAATCGCTCGGATGTGAACCCGCAAGATTCGGGGGAAGGCGATGGTCCGAACTTTAAATACACTCCGTATGTGTCTCCGGATTATTCCGGTTCACAGCCGCAATCTCAGAGTCCACCTTCGAGTCAATCTCAGTTCCCTTCAGATTCGCAAATTCCTGAATTTGGTAAACCTCTGCCGGATTCTACAAGAGGAACTGCCGGAAGCGCCAGCGGCGACTCATGGACGACAAACCGCACTGCGCCAGCGCAACAGGGCAATTCGCCTGAGGAAATGCGCATCACGAAATTGGAACAGCAGGCCTTCGGCTCCACATATCCCGAGCACGAAGTAGACGACAGGCTCGATCATCTTGAAAAAGAGATTTTCGGCGCACCGACGGAAGGGGCTCCGCCACAGGATAGGCTGGCCCGGCTGGAGCAAAAGCTCGGTATGAAGAGTGCTTTTGGCCAGACGCCTTCCGCGAATTCATTGGCGCAGGGGGCAATTCCCATGCAAACCGCCAGCAAGATGTATCCGCCGAAAGCTGCTTCCTCTGGAACTCCTCCCGGGTTGACTGCGGAGATTCCGCAATTGGCGGCTGTGCCACCACCGGCTCAGCCTCAGAACTATGGCGGTCAAAGCCAGAGCAATTATGGCGGACAAAGTCAGAACAATTACGGGCAGAATCAAGGCGGACAGTCGCAGCAATATGGCGGTGGTAACAATGGCAACCCGCAAATTGCCTATGTCCCTCAGCAACCTGCACCGCAACAAGCTGGATTTGGGGCGCCGTCTACCGGCTATGCTCAACAGCCGTCTGGACCGAGTTTCAATCAAGCCCCGACGCAGCAACCATGGCGCGCCGGCGGTACGCCTTCAGCGGGCGTTCCTCAGCAGCAGTATCAGCAGCCGCAGCAATATCAGCAGCCGCAGCAATATCAACAGCAACAACAATACCCGCAGCAACAGCAGTATCCGCC
>JAYRNY010001088.1:0-4154 GCA_041911975.1 bacterium
AAAAAACGAGGAGATGACCTCCGTCACATTGCGCTTTCCGCAAGAGAGGGTGGTGCAATTTGTGTGTAGCTTTGGATCGGCAGCGACAAATTATTTCCAGGTGGTAGGCACCGCTGGCACACTCATCGTAGAGCCGGCTTATGACTTTTCATGCGATATTCACCACAAGCTTACGGTAGGCGAAAAGGTGCGAGAAAGATCGTTCGAAAAAGGCGATCAAATTGCAGCCGAAATTGAAGCATTCTCGCAATGCATTATCAGCGACTTGGACCCGGACTCATCCGGCTATGAGGGACTCGCCGATGTGAGAATCATCGAAGCAATCTACGAATCAGTAAAGAAAGGTCGCGGGGTAAAACTGGAACCATTTGCAAAGGTAGCGCGCCCGACTTTCAAAAACGAAATTCGCAAAGCCCCCTCAAAAATGGGAGTTCTGGTAAAAGTCGAATCTCCCAGATAGGCAAGGACATTCCTATTTTCCTGTCGTCGCCCGCGAAAGCAATTCTCGAAACCCATCGCGCCCAAAGCCTTTCAGCGCTCACCGAGAATTTAATGCGGGAAATACGAGTACGCCGGGGAAACCACCATTGGCAAATAGGGCTGGGTGAGATTATATGGCTATGGACCCTATGCACACAATATCCCACAGCGGAAGGAAAGCCTCCTTTGAAGAGGCGATTGAACTTCTGCGGAGACACGGCCATGAGAGCAGACTGTCTCAAGAACTCCTCACGGGAGTCGAATTTCGCATGCTCGCAATTTGATGCCGGGCAATTTGAAGCGGAACAGTCCTTGTTGCACGCCGAGGCATATTCACTCGCTCAGCGTCCGCGCATAGGAGGAGCAGCATCGTTCGCACTTGCGCAAGCAACACCGGCAGAGACTCAGGTGATAGACACAAACGAAGTGACCCTGGGCAAAGATCAACAGGGACTTCCATTCGATGCTAAGCCTGCTGGTTCAACAAATCCAGTAGAAACAAAAGCCATGCGCGCGAGTCTCGAGACCGCACTTGATTCATTCCTCACCAAAGACAAAGAACATGCCCGCATCCGTTCGGAGATGGATGCATTTGAAAAACGCGCCGAGAAAGACCACTTGAAGCCCGAACAAGTCGCTGAGACATATTCGCAAATCTCACGCTTGCTCACAAACGAGACAAACACGACTTTGCCACTGCAAAGACGCGTACAACTGGCTCAACAAGTATTGAGGCAAGCAGCCGATCCGGCCATAATCGATCAAGGCAAACACAATACATGCATCGCCAATTCGCTCGAAGTTAGAGCATATTTCAGGAACCCGGAAAAGGCAGTTAAGGTGGTCGCCGACCTGTCCCTGAAAAATACCTTCCGCACGCTGGACGGCACTGAAATATCGCTTGATGTAGGCAGCTTGACTCCTGATGAGGAAGCGAAAAATATCATTCCAGCAAGTGGAGAAAGAAGCTTTGCCAGCCAGTTGTTTGTAATTGCCGCCAACAATGCCTATTGGCTAAGGACCGAGGACGGTGCCAACGGCGGTAAGGTTGCAAAAGGAAGCTATCGATATAGCCAGGGACCAAACTGGAGAGGATTCAAAATCAACAGCGAAGGCAAACGAGAACTCGACTTCGGCGAGCGCGTCATAGACATGCGCACCAACCCATTAACCTGGGTGGCTGAACGTCCGGCACTGCCTGTGGACGGCATAGAGGACATCTACGCACAAATGACCGGTGACACTGCCGGTGGTTTCGTCATCTCGGCAAAAAATAAGGACTTCAAGATGCCAAATTCGGTAGAGTCCCCTGAGCAATTGAAACAACGTGTCATAAAACTGAAAGAAGATGGACTCATGCCTGCCGTTCTTATCGTGCATACAAACAACGATATTTGGATGAATGATCCCGGTCTCTGGCACAGTGTCAACATACTCGACTACGTGGCCGAAAAGGACAAACTCTTCATGAGCGATCAGTATGGCAAGAGCTCCGACCGGATAATGAAGCCGAGAGACTTGTTTAACGCCGCCAGTGGACCAAGCGGCTGGAAAGAACCAGTTTTGCCGGGACGACGCCTGCCTCGCTAATTGACTAATATGACCCCATGACCACATATAATGATCGCGCTTAAGCTACAGTGTTATATGGCAAGTGTTGATTGATAGGAGTGGGGAGCGCGTTCCATGTTGTCAAGAAAACAATCAAGCACAATCTTTTTGTCCTTTCTAATTGGTTGCTCGACGGTTCTTTCGCCCGCCATGTTCGTGCCTGCCATGGCAGAGACGACGGATTCATCCGCGCAAATGTCGGTTGATCCATGCGGAGCGGTGGAAAAAATTGTGCGCGAGTTTTATCCACGCGCAATTATCAACAAAGGACGCGGTGAAATTACATTCGAGTTCAGGGCTCATAAGAAAAACGGCTTTTACCCTGACCGAGCAGCGATGGTGCCGGGAGAGGGAGGAATCGTCGGAACAGTAACACTGTCTCCCGGAGAATATGCAGAGTCAGATAAGAGCGACATTCCTTCCGAGAGACCAAATGGCTTTTACAGCGTGCTGACGATGGCACCATTTTCCAAACGGCAAAACTCACACCTTTTGGCCAAAGTGATTTTCCCTCAGGAAGTTCCGGCCAATTTCAAAGAGAAATTCAAGAGTCTCATAAACAGCTTCAACGCCGCCGATCGCGCAGCAGAGGAAGCAGCAAAAAATCCCGCACCAGAAGTAGTGGCAGCATCGACAACACCTTCAGTCGATGCCGAACCGCCAAAAGCCAAGTCGAATTATGCGTGGGCGACGGTCGCTCGTCCGGATTATCGTCTTTCCTTCAAGGCTCCCTCAGGTTTCAAAGCAAAAGACAGCGCAGATAAAGCAGGCACCACATGGACTGGAACAGCTGATGGCGTCGATTTCACGGTGACCGTTTATAAACCCAATACCGCTTTGATCACCGACGATCAGCGCACACAAACGATGAATGCAATGGTCTCGAATTTCTGCAAAGGCAAGAAATCCAAAATGGAACAGGCTATGAGATTCCAAGGACTGTCAGCGCAAGAATACAGCGTTACTGATCCATCTGGCGCGTCATCGAAAATCATCTGCTGCGTTTCCGTTGCCCTTCAATATATGTTTGCTGCCGGCGGGAAGAACTACAAAGCTTCCAAACTGCCGCCCGAGTTTTTCGACGCAATCAGAATCGGCAGCATCAAATAGTTGTCAACAACGCATTACGAACACAATTCGGCTCATTTAAGCGAATTTATCTTGTTGCATATTCGTTGCGGCAACCGGCAATTTCATTGCTTCATTCACTTACGTAATCCTTGACTACAAGCCGAATTTCACGAAATCGAACAATTGCATCCTACGCTTGACATCCCGGAAGCCTTCCCTGGAAAGTAAAACAGTCTTCAACAACACCGCTAGGTGTTGGGGTATCTTTATGCTGCCTAAAAAACCCATTTGCCAGTTTTGGCGAGGAGCCTGAAATGCGCCGTTTCTCTGCGTCTTCCGTTTTCGGATTGTTGCTGTCCATGTCAGTTGCGACAGCCGCTGTTGCCGCTCCCTTGGCTCCGGAAAACGATCTTCCGACGGCAACCAACAGCGATGACGGTCAATTCGTATTCGTGCCCCTGGTCGGCGATCAAAAGCAAGCAAGCGACACCGCAAGTGAAAAGAAGACTCCTAAAGTTGTCCTGGCACTGGGCGGCGGTGGCATGAGAGGCGCCGCGCACGTCGGCGTCTTGAAAGCACTCGTCGAAGCAGGCATTCCTATTGACGGCATCGCCGGAACCTCGATGGGATCCATTGTCGGCGGCATGTACAGCGCAGGCGTTCCGCTCTCTGAGATTGAGAAAAGATTCGTCGACGGCTCGCTGATGAAGTCATTCGTTCCAATTCCCTTGCCCTTGCGCGTCGTCATGGCACCAGTGCTCAACGCACCGCGTTTAGTAGGATTCCGCACATACGACGGTCTCTACTACGGCACCATCTTTCATCGCTATCTCAACAAAGCGTTGCCGGAAGGTAAGAAATCAATTGAAAATTTGAATATTCCTTATTCTGCAGTGGCAATCGATTTGTGCGACGGTCATGTGTATGCGATTAGAAAAGGCAGCCTCATCTCCGCGATGCAGGCAAGCTCCGCGGTACCTGGATTGAGAAAG
>JAYRNY010001089.1:0-3992 GCA_041911975.1 bacterium
CACCGATCTCGATAAAGATCCGGCCAAGGATCCGACACTGGCAATTTTGTCCAAGGGCATTTACGACAATAGCCCTGCCGAATTGCAGAAGAAATATCAGAACGTCACTCGCTTCTGGGACCAAGCAGCAGCCAGTGTGCCGACATTAATCGCCGGTACGGCAACGGCAATCTTGATGGCAAAATACAGACCACTCAGAGGTCTCATCGGAGAAAGTGCTTTAGCTACATGGGGATCTTCGCTCCTTGTCGGTTCCAGTGTTGCCGGTGTAACTCAACACGGGATGATGACGGGTGTACTGGGCAGGAAGGACCAGACCTTTGGTCGCAGCATGATCGAAGGTACGGCTCTCACCCTCAGCGGTGTAGCGCTGATCGAAGCGCCGAAGCTCTTCTCACGCAATATCACCAACACAAGAATTGCAGGCGCCTTCGAGAATGCAGGCGTTGGTCGACTGGCTACCAAGGGCGAAATGGGAGAAATTCTCACTTCTGCCGGAATGACCGATTCCAAGATTGCCGGAATGCTCGGTACCGAACTCAAGGGCGGTGCCGCACTTTCTGAGCAAACTGGCTTCGGTCTCAAGCACTTGCAGGAAATCAGAACCGCTCTCGGCGCCAACAAAGCGGCTATCGGTGAAGAAGCATTCCTGGCTCAAGATGCCAAATTGGCTAAGTTGATCGAAGACAGTGCGATGCGTACCAAGATCTTCAACATTGGCCGCAACGGAAAGAATGTAGTGGCAGACTTTGACGCCGCCATGGCCAGTGCCAGCCCTTCTGAAAAACAAGCCTTGCTGCAGCAGTTCTTGAAGAACAAAGAAACTCAGAGAGCGGCTATCGACATGGTAGCCAATACTGAGAAGTATGCTGCAACTTTTGAAGCCAATGGATTGCAGATCAAGAATGTCGACGGACTGGCGGACAAACTGACCAAAGCGCATGTTCCGTTTACCGAATCGAACGGCATGCTCAGCATTAAAATGAACACGGTCGGCGAACTGAAAGATGTTCTTCCCAAACTGGCAGAGATCAATCCGAGACTCTTCGGTACAGGAAGCGCCACGAAGGCGGGCAAGAGCGTAACCGAGTTGCTCGGCAACTACAAAATGATGAACGAGGCTACTCCGCTCAAAGAAGTCTGGGCAAATGCCGCGCGCGGTGGAGCAGAAGAATGGAAGTCGCTGGATGTTCTCAAACAACTGGTGCCCGAAGCGCAAACTGCCGCAAGAAGCAGATTTGCCAATGCGGTGGCGGCCTTCAGAGAAGAGAAGACTCTCGCCAATATGTATGGCGTCACTAAAGAAGCGACGATTTCGACAGGTAAAACGATTGCCTCACCGGTCACCAGCACATACAAGACTTTTGGCAAGATCGAGACTTTGAGTTCCTCCCAAATCGGTCGCCAACGTGCCCTCGCCGGTGCATTCGGCGGCGTTACCTCGGCTGCAGCCTACAACTATCCGACTGAGTGGTACACGATGTACGGTTCAGGCGAAGTTGATCCGTCGACCGGTAAGCCGTACGAGTTCAACCTCAGCAATGCCTTCCTCAAACCCGCCTGGAAGAGCAGCACCGACAATATCTTCATCGCCCCCGCGCTCTTCGGCGGCATGATGGCCAAACCGGGTGGAATGCTTTTGGCGCAAGCTCCATGGGCTAATGCCAAGACATGGTGGAAACCATTCTCGATGGGTGGACATTTGCTCACCGGTTCCACATGGAATTACATGGGCGCGCGCGCTGTGGGTATGCCGCTCGTGGGTGAAGCATTGCCTGCTATCACAACCAACCTGGCGCTGAGACAATTCGACTTGGTCCACAATCTGTCCAACTATGACGCTGGTCGCATATACAGTGACGCCATCAAGAAGGCAGGCGATCCTATTGTCGACGAGCAGTATGTGCCGAAAGTGGTTCCCCAACAGCAGGCGCCCGCTAAGAAGCCGGCTGATGGTGACGCAGGGGTAACCAATCAGCAGCCCCGTAAGGAAAATACCGACCTGACGGGAGGCGCCCCACAATAAACCAGGATTCAATACCGTAGAAGCCTCACTGACAGCCAAAATTGATTGGAGGAGAGCAATCGAAACAAGGTTATATTAGGTGTAAGTTCATTATCCGGAGATTCCTTAAAAGGGGACCTCTGGATAGCTACTTAAAGGGATCCCTGAAATGAAGCGATTTTCTGGTATGCGATTTAATCCAAAATCTCTCAAATATGTCCAGAAAGGACGGGAACTGTATACATTCCGCTAAGCAACTTTGCGCTTACCGTTCATTCGCTCTCGAAAGAGGTTACTAATTTAAATGGTCGAAAGAAACCAATACGAGCCAGACCTCAAGCCCATCACTCAGGCTGACCTTCAAGGTGAGACCGAGCAAAATCAAGGCGCCGAGACCACGGCACTCAATTACACTGATGTGATGCGTGCCAGCAATGATGGTACGCAGCGCCGTGATGTGCAAGCTGAGACTCCGCGTATTGATGTTTCCGACATCAAAGATCCAGACATCAAGAATGCTTTTGCTCTCCTGGATAAGACTTATCAGGAAGCCACACTTCTGTATGCAATCGAGAATTCCGGTTATAAATTTGCTCCCAATGATCCAGTCGAAGTGTCGGACGGCAAGGGCGGCAAGTTTGTAGTCACAATCGGTCAGTTGAGAGACTCAATAAATCAATCGACAGAAGCACTCCTTGGTATGAGTCAGCTGACGAGAGCCAAGTACGAAACTAATTCTTTGCAAACAGACGCCAACGTCAATGCTCGCAACAAATTGGCTCAGGAACTTGGTTTTCCTGTCAAAACATTTGAGGTTCCGGATGGACAGGGACAGAAAAGAACAATCACTTCCGCTGAAATTACCAAGGCTGATATCGATGAGCGTTTGGCCAAGACGCAAGACGCTGGACAAAAAGCCAAGCTTGAAGAACTGAAAGGGCTTTTGACGAAATACGACAGTGTTCAAAAAGAACGCAATGCGCTGTCTATGGTCGATGTCACCGTCGCCGAGATGATGAGAAATGGTTTGACTCACAAAGCTGGCGATCAAGTCCTGGACGGTCAGAATATAACGAGACAGGAAGCGATGCGCGCCAATGAGATTCTCACCAGAGCCGCTCGCAGCAATCCTCAACTGGAGATGACCAGTCAGTATAAAGAACAACAAGGTTTGGCTTCCGACCTGCACACCACCGTCCAGAACGAGCGCAGCAGAGCCGCCATGGAGAGTTTGAAGGCAGCCAACGAATTGAGATTGGCCGGCAAGCCTACTGAAGCGCAAGCCAAGTACGAAGAGGCTCTCAAAAAAGTAAATGAAGTCGACCTGGCTACGGTGACTGTGCAGTGGCGCTCACAAATGAAAGAGTATGAAACTGTGCAAAAGCAGCGCGAAGCGCTCGGCAATCCTCCATCTGATGCCAATAGAGCGGCAACACTAGAAAAGAGAATGCAAGACATTACAGATGCCGGGCTGCAACTCGAAGACAGCATCAAGACAGCCAAAGATGTAAAAGTCGAGTATGCCCGTTTCTTGAACGAACAAAATAAATCTGGTGAAGCGTTGCCTCTTTTGACCGGTGTCGCATCCCAGATTCCGCAAGAGTTTCTTGCTGAAGATAAGTCTTTCAACGAGCAGATGGAAAAGGCTCAAAATCTTGGATCGATCACCAGCGGTGATGCAGAAAAGCATCGCGCTCTTTACGAACAAGCGATGACTTCAAAAGATTGGACGACGGCCGAACGTGAATTGGCTGCTCTCAAAGCCGCTTCCAGCAAGGCTTCGGATCAATCTCTTACCCAAGCCAAAGATCGCCTGGCCGTAATGGATAAGAGACAGGCCGAAATCAAAACTGAATTGGAAGAGTTGAAGAAAAACACGACCATGCAGGCTGATGCCAAAGAGTTGAAGCAGCAACAGTTGGAAGCTGAATCGAAAGGCTACGATGCCCTGCGCAAGCCACTCGCCGACGGAATTCCTGCGGCGGAA
>JAYRNY010001090.1:0-2664 GCA_041911975.1 bacterium
AATCTTCGTGGGAGCATGGCTCCACTGCAGAAAAGGTCAGTTCAGGTATTGACCTGGGTGGCGATGTTTTGATGGTGGCAGGGTCAGTCGCCGCATTTGCATCAAAACGCTATGCCATAGCCGGTTCGCTCATATCCACAATCGGCGCCGGCTCCAAGCTGGGCAATTCCGTATTGGGCGATCGCCGCTTTCACTAGCTTGGTTATGTATGGGCGCATTGCATGCGACCTCGAATTGCGCGCGTTCATAAACGAAGCAAATATTGGTCAGATCATCTTTGATGTTTATCCTTTTATATCCAAGAAGGTTTTCGGCTGACCTTTGGGGGATCTACGAAGCGCTTCGTAATTTCACCGCTGACATGTGCTTGGCAACCTATTAAGCTGACTGCAATCCCGATCACACTTTATATCCGCAGAGGTTCACTGATGAGCAGAGGTGACGTCACCGACAGCGTTATGCTGGCACAAGCAGCACCGGCAATGGGCGAATTCGATCCCAAGATGCTGGAGATGCCGAAAGTACACAATGCCGTTTATCAAGGCGGCTCTGACTTTATCCTCACGCAGAACAGAGTCGAGGCCCAGAGCCAAAACCAGCAAGGTGTTGAGACACCCGCCGACAAAGCAATGAACGAGGTTATGACCTCAATTCAAAAGGAACTTGCTGACAGAAAAGCGAAAAATGGCTCTGTGGGAGAGGCTGATTTAAAGGAAGTTTTGCCGAAGTATTTCCCGAAAATGAAAGAAGCCATAAGTCTGGCAGACACGCAAGCCGCTGCCTCTAGAAAGATTGCAGCAGACGAGTACGTTCGGGTCAAACCAGATCTGCAAAGGTTCTCTACTGAGTTTCCAAAGGCGATGGAGCGTTTCACAAACGCCACAGAAAAGGTTCCTGATGCTGATGGCGAAAAGGTTGACGGACTCTTGACCGAACTTACAGATGCGAAGACCTCCGCGGCCAGAAAAGCAGAGATCAGAAAAGATCTCGCGAAGTATCCCGACCTCGCTGATTCCACTGAAGCATTGCAGAAAATGACGACTGAAGCCGAAGCAAAATTCGGCAAGTTGACTCAAGCAGTTAAGGACATGACACATGGACTTGCTGATGGACTGCTTCACCGCGGATTCTATGCACAGTCGCTTCAGCAAGCCGATGGTGATCCCAAAGAGATTGAAAGAGTTGCCAGAGAAGCGCAAGCAGTGCAACAACTCTACATTCAAGCCGTGAAGGCACCCGGTACGCTCTACATGCCGCCAGAAGATTTACAACCGAAAAAACCGCTGCCGCCTTTGCAGAAGGCATAGGCAATGCAGCACTGACGCTGATCGAAAAAAAACGAATAGAGTCGAAAACCATCGGCAATAGCCGGTGACCAATATCCCGAAGCACACAATATAACCTGATAAACCTTTTGGATTCACCGTGGGGACGGAACAGGCGCGCTCGCAAGGGCGCGTCTGATATTTTCAGGGTTTTATTTGAGTTTTTTATCGTCAAAGAATACCCGTTGTTTTGGAGATAGAGCAGATAATTTTGCAAGTGCAGCATAGAGCGCATTGCATAAGATCTTTGGGGGCGGCAGTCTGGCCAGCCGCTGACACGCTATAGAGGCGCCATTAAGACGCCGAAGAGACTCCGCCGGCTTCCCATGACACAGGCGCTGGCACCTGCCTAAAAGGCTGCTCCCTTAGTGCTGAGCGCTTCGTAATAAAGTCTGGCGATGTAGCCGCTGGCGAATGCCTGCTGCTCGAATGCGTGGCGCATGTACTGGTCATATGAGAGCTGGCGGAATCCCTGAAGGTCACGCGTGATGCCGTTTAAAGCAGTTTGCAATGCGCTAACATCAGACCCGCTTGTGGAGTGCTGGATCATCTGTCCTGTCGTACGTAAACGTTCCTCTACATTGCCCAGCGGCAATTCACCAAGAGATCTCCTTCCTGCCATGACATCGAGCAATGGACCTCTGCTCTTTGTCAGCGCGCTCTGCAATTGGGTCACACCATTTTTTTCTCCCAGAAGGCTTATAACGGGTTGCATTTGGCTGAGCATTGCGTCAATCGCTGGTCGAGTCCGCAATGGTTTTTCAGTCAGGTAGTTTTCGATCGATGTTGCATTTCGACCTGCTTCCACGCGCTGAACCCGTGCCAATTTTTGTCCCCGGCGGTTCTGCACAATTTCATCCAGGAATTGATCGGTCGGTTCATCTCCGAAACGCTGCTTGTATTCGCTCTTTATCCTGGTTCGCTGCCAGGAGTTCAGGTTCGAACCAACGCCATTTTCATCCATCATTCGACGAATCATGCCGTTATCCTGAATCACGTGTGAATATTCGTGCACGATTTTTTCCACAAGTTCTGGAGACATTTTGTCGCCTATTAGTCCGTCAGCTCCAATCTGAATAATGCCTTTTCCTTTCAAGCATTGAGCTTGAAGCCCAGGTGTGTCTTCTATGAGAAGTGAAATGCGTGGCAGATTTTGAGTTTCTCCCCAATTATTCAGAGCTGTCTCAATGTCCTCTGAGCGCCGCGCCAGCCCTTGATTGAAGGTCGCAACCTTGCGGTCGAGCTTTTGCTCCAGTTCCGCAATCTGAGAAGTTCTTTCCCCTTTCGATTTATGAAGACCGGTGGTCACCTCATCAATTGTTTGCCCAATTTCTTTTTG
>JAYRNY010001091.1:0-7755 GCA_041911975.1 bacterium
AGATGAAAAACGAAATCAAGAGAAGGACAGCGAGAACCAGCAAAGAACGAATTATGGCAATGGGGCTGGGGGTTTTAGCGATTACAGGAGCTACATTCCTGACTGTGCTTTCACCGGCAAATGCCGAGAAGGCAGCTTCCGCCAAGACGGTCGATCTGGGCTGGCCCACAGATCTGGAAAAGGTATTGACTCAGGCCAAGGCGCAAAGGAAGTATGTCCTGGCCGACATGTACACGGACTGGTGCCTGTGGTGCAAAAGGCTCGAGGCCGACACATTTGCCGATCCGCGCATGACTTCATATCTCAGCAAGAAGTTCTTGTGCGTTAGATTGAATGCAGAAAAATCGAAAAACGGGCGCGATGCCGCCGAGAAATACAAAGTCTTTGGTTTTCCCTGCGTTCTTGTCTTCGACACCAAGGGGCATTTTATTGGCAAGATCCCCAAATATTACGGACCGGAAGAGTATCAGGAAGTTCTCGAAGACTTGATCAAAAACCCTCCTTCCGACCCGTACGCCGAATAGTCTCGGCGAGTGTCTCAAACCGCTCTGATATTGAACCTTAGCTAATGTTAACTGGCTTGAGTGCTGGAATCTAACGTTGGCCTTGAGGTGTGGCATAATCTTGGGTCTGTCTAATGACGGGCTGGCAGGCGCCGTCTTCATTGCTTGATTTGGGCACAGCAATTTTGACCTCAGGAGAATTACCATTTCTCAGGCTACGGAGAGCAAAGAGCTTACTCACAACGAAAACGGTATGCTCAAAGGCAAGAAAGGCATCATATTTGGTGTGCCTGCCGATCACTGCCTGGCATGGGCTTGTGTCAAGGCCCTCTACAGCGAAGGTGCCGACCTGGGCGAAAAGAATATTCGCGTCAATTCCATCTCGGCCGGACCGGTAAGAACTCTTGCCGCCACGGTTATTGCAGGTTTCAGAGATATGCTCAAGTTCGTTGGGCAGCGTGCGCCACTGAAGCCCAATCTGCAGGCTGAAGAAGTCGGCAAAACGGCTCGCTATCTGACCAGCGACCTGGCGTCAGGCGTAACCGGCGAGTGCATTCACGTCGATTGCGGATACAGTTTCATCGCGCTCTAAAGGAAGGCTGGAGGCTTGATGACGAAGGATAAGAAAGTACTTGTCCTTCTTTTGATGATTGCTGTTGCGGCTTTTTCAGGCGGCATATATATCCTGGAGCGCTTTGAGAAAGACGGTCTCTTTCAGGGACAGTCTACCTGGCTGTATCTAAACAAGCGCTATCGCGCTCTTTTAGCCGATGAGGAGAACCGCAAAGGTCAGTCAAATTTGGAAGCACAGGCAGTGCATGCGCGGCTCTTGCACAATGTCGGCATTACCTGTGGTTATACGGATCAATGGCCGGATGCTCTCCGGATTCTCAATCAGTCCGTCGACTTCAACATCAAGAGCAAATCTGTAAATGCCTCTTCCGTTATTCAATCAATAGAGACTCTGGGCAAAGCCTATTACCTGACCGGCAACTATGACAATGCCAAAACGGCTCTGGACTTTGCTGCCCGCGATTACATGCGCGAAAACGACGGTGAAGACAATAGCGCCTATGCGCGCTGTCTTTCTTATACCGGACGAGTACATCTGGCTATGGGCGATCAAAAGGCAGCCGAAAATTGTTTTGAAAAGGCCAGGCTGACATTCAAAAAAGAAGACGATCGAGCCGCCGCGGCAAAGGCGCTTTTGCTCTTGGCTGAATGCGCGATCCGTGGTCAGGACTACAAGCGTGCCCAAGCAAAAATAGATGAAGCAATAGGGTTATTTAAGATCGATCTTGGCGATGGGTATCTGAACTACTTCAATGATGATGTGGCGCTGCTTAAATGTTTAAAAGGGCAGATCGAGTTGAACAGAGGCGCAGAGACTGACTCGATTGAAGAAGGCCTGCGGCACATTCGTGAAGCGGTAAAACAAGCCGAACTGTCTTACGGGCCTGATGATGTTTATGCACAGTCGTTCAGATTGGCGCTGGCCGATGCCTATTTGAAAAAACAAGACAGGGCATCGGCGCTTTCTGAAATTCAAAAGATAGAGGCGAGCTTCGTGAGAATCGGTTTGCCCAATCATCCTTATCTAAAGAGAGTGTATGAACTTCACGTAAAGGCACTTGGTGATAAGGAACAGCCCTTGCAAAAGGAACTCGCATCCAAGCTGCCTCTGGTCAGCTATCAATCTTCCAAAGACATTCTCAAGCAGGCTGACGTGCTCGGTTTGAGAGTGAATCCATCGGCGAAGTTTCTCTCGGGACGAAATTACACAGACCCGTGGATGTGGCCGCTCACAGTTCAAATAATCGCCTGGGCATTTTCGGGCATGTTTGCTGCATCGTTTGCGTGCGCGGCCAAGGCTGCCCGCAAAGATTATGGCGCTTCCCTCTGGTTTATATTGGGAGTGTTTTTCAGTCTGCTTGCTTATCTGATTCTTTGTGCGTTGCCGTCGCGCAACACGTTGACCAAAGAGTTGGGCGCTGATTTCAATCTTATAGACGATGCCCGAACCGGTATCTTTGTTCTTTCAATGTGCCCGCTTGTCTCAGTTCTGGGTGCGTCGATTTTCTATTACCCGGCACCGATTCGCGATATCTTCATCGCTGTTTTCTTGGGTTTTTGTCTTTGCCTTATTTTGTTTCCACCAATCTGGTGTTTTGCAATTGCTAAAAGCAAAGGGCGCAATCAATTCTTATGGGGAGTAATCGGGCTTTTCACCGGCATCTTCGGATTGACTCTTTTACTGCTTATGAAGCCCGGTGACAATGTCGAAATCGACGAGGAAGAAACGAGAAATACCCAATCAGAGGCAGTGATGCTGATCGTGACGGCTGTGCATCTGGCCATTTTTCTAAGCGTTGTCGCCAACATTTATTTCTCCTGGATGCTGCATGTAGAGCTGTAAAAGTCTACAAAATTGAAGGACAACACTCATGTGTTGTCCTTGAGAGGGGGGTGGAACAGGCGTCTTACCGCCGAGAAACAGTTAGCAGTTTCTACTCACATTGCGTGACCGCATACATGGTTTGCAGTGCGCAGGTGGCACCTCCGCAGCGGCGAATGAAATCGCGCGCCAGCTCCCTTATAGAATCCATGCTTTTGAAATTGGGCATGAAACCGAATTTGATCGATCGAGAATTCGCCAGAATGTGGCGGACAAATCTGAGTCCGGGCTCGGTGATATCGATGTTTTCCGGACCTCCACTGCCCTGCACTATGGTACGTACAATCGACGCTTCGGCGACGAATGAAGTAACTAGGTCTACCGGAGCCGGCAGCACAGGATCGAAGTTCAATTCATCGTTTGAGGTGGCGTCGTTGTTCATGTCGGTCTCCCGAGGTCAATAATAAAGAAATTGTTGCGGTCACCCTTGTAATCTAATCAGCACTGGCGTGCTTGGCAACTAAACAAACGCTAAGGCGCAATATCCACGGGCTATTGACCCCATAGCTCTCCCATATGATTTTGGCAGAGAAGCGCATGGAATGCGCGTTTTGGACTTCTGTAAACGAAAGGCTGGACCAGGTTTCGATATGTTTAGCCCGTAAATATGCGGATTTTAAGCAACTTGTATGAATCATCACTCACATAGAGAAGTGGCATTTTGCAACTTCTCAAAATCGACATCAAAGCTGGTGCCACTTTCCTGTCTCGGGCTTGCAGCAAGTGCGCACCTCGCTGGTAAGAGCAGTTTTGCACTGGAGCGAGGCAAAGTTTTTTGCCTGCTCAAAGCCTCTCTATCTGACATAATTACTGCCTGTGTATTCGCAGAGGCTGGGCGTTTCGCCCTGCTTTCACTTCTTTACTGCCAGAGGCTCAAGGATGCTTACCAGCCAAGGATCCCAAACGATGACTAAGGAGACTGCAGAGATCGCGATGAAATGCCTTATAAAGGAAGACTTGAATAAAGACGGTCTCACATTGAAGAGTGATATGCCGTCGCCGAAGCTTGGTCTTGATGAAGTGAAAATCAGGGTGCTTGCCACATCCGTCTGCGGAACGGATAAGAGCATCTATAATTCGGCGCAGAGCGAAGGCATTCGCAACGAGATGCAGCGCTATCTGGACGGCAAATACGATCCGATTATCGTCGGTCATGAATTTTGCGGCATCGTGGAGGAAGTGGGGGAAGCGGCCAGGGCGAGCGGCATTCATGTGCCCGATCATTTGCGCATTGAAAAAGGCGACTATGTGACGGCCGAGATGCATCTTTCTTGCGGTCATTGCTTTTTGTGCAGAACAGGCAACGAGCATATTTGCACGCAAGTGAAAGTAAAAGGCGTGTACTTAGACGGATGTTTTGCCCAGCATGTCGTCGTCCCGTACAAGAATGTCATCCTTTTAAACAAGGGCGGGGACACGACGCAAATACCGCCCACAATAGGCGCTATGCTCGATGCTTTCGGCAATGCCGTGCACACCGTTTACGAAGCCGATGTTAGAGGTAAATCGGTGGCGATTCTCGGAGCCGGGCCACTGGGCCTGATGGCGGCATTTCTTTGCCACGATTTTGGCGCTTCTCGTATTTACATAACTGAAGCTATGGATACTGAGCATCGCTTCAACCTGGCCGAATCATTTGGTGCCGATGCCTGCTTTGATGTCTCCAAAGGCTCCAAGGCATTATACGAGTCCGTCAGAAAACACGAGACCGGTTCGAACGGAGTCGATGTTGTGCTGGAGATGTCGGGCTCGCCTTCGGCATACAGTGACGCTTTCCAGATTGTTCGCAATGGTGGAACCGTGCTATTGCTGGGCATCACGCGCAAGCCTTTGAGCGACTTCGACATCGCCAATGGTGTCATCTGGAAAGGTGTTACCGTAAAAGGCATTTTCGGAAGAAAGATGTTCGACACTTGGGAAACCATGCTCAGGTTGATCAAATCGGAAAGACTGAATTTAAAGAGCAAGCTGGCGCGCATTCTCTTCGAGAGGACCTACGCGCTCGATGACTACCGTTCGGCTTTTGATCTGCTTTCTAGAGGAGAAGCGATGAAGCTGGTGTTTACACCTGAAAAGTAACCTGGAAACAAGCTCCCCTTTTTTCTAAGGATAGAAACAATGGCAAAAGAGAATGCAGCGGTGAAGAACAAATTCGGCGTAGAAAAACTGTATTCCGCGCTCGGTCAAGAACTAGACAGGGCGCGCGAAAACAAGACCTACAAATATGAAGTGCCGGTTGAAGGCAAGCAGTCGGGTGTCGTCAAAGTGGACGGCAAAGAAGTTGTCATGTTGGCTTCAAATAATTATCTTGGTCTTGCCAATCATCCTCGCATTACTGAAGCCGCTAAGAAAGGGCTGGATGAGCACGGATTCGGAATGGCTTCAGTGCGTTTCATTTGCGGGGCGCAAAAGATTCACTTCGAACTGGAAGAGCGCATAGCCGCATTCCTCGGCTGTGAAGCGGCAATTCTGCATTCTTCTTGCTTTGCAGCCAATGAGGCATTTTTTACCGGTCTTATGTCCGACGACTTCGGTCAGCGCGACTACCGCGACATCATATACAGCGATCAACTCAATCATGCATCCATAATCGACGGCATCAGGCTGTGCCGAATCGCCACCAAGACTACTGACTTGAAAGCGTATAAGCACAACGATTTGGCGCAGTTGAAGCACTTCCTCGCCGAACCCGATGCTGACCAATACCGCATTGGAGTAATAGTTACGGACGGCGTCTTCAGCATGGAAGGCGAATACGCTCCCCTGAATGAGTTTGTTGATCTGGCCAGGAAGAATGACGTCCTTCTTTTTGTTGATGAATCTCATTCGACTGGGGTGCTAGGAAAAACGGGACGTGGAACACCGGAAGAATGCGGCGTTCATGGACAGATCGACGTCATTTCAGGAACTCTCGGAAAGGCGCTGGGTGGCGCGGCCGGCGGTTTCCTCACCGGTAAGAAAGAGTTGATTGAATATTTGCGCCAAAAGTCCAGACCGTATACTTTCTCGAATACGCTCCCACCGCCGGTTGTGACTGCAGCAATCGAAGCCTTCAAAATGCTGGAAGAAGACTCTTCTCTGGTTGTGAAACTGCGAGAAAATACCGACTATTTCCGCAGGGAGATCGTACGCGCTGGATTTACCATCTTGGAAGGCATTCATGCCATTGTGCCTGTCATGGTTGGAGAAGCGGCCATTGCTCAGGACATGAGTGCCGAGCTTCTCAAAGAAGGTGTCTATGTTCGCGGTCTCTGGTATCCTGTCGTGCCTCAAGGAGAAGCTCGCCTGCGCGTGCAAATTTCCGCGTCTCATGAGCGCAAGGACTTAGATCGCGCGCTTGCTGCCTTTGAAAAGGTAGGCAAGAAACTGGGGGTCTTGAAGTAGCGCGGGATTTATTGCGCAATTTCAGCAACGAGGAATTTGGTTTTCTCTGACGCTGAGCCGGATCTGCGGCGGGGTAACGGCGCTGAATATTTCCTTGCCGGTGATTGGCGGCGATGCTCTGCATGCTCGTACTAAAGCACGAGTGTTCCAGCGGGTCTTTGCCACGTGATACCAGAACATGGCAAGATAATTCTGCAAATACTTCCGGCTTATTCCATGATGGATATCTCTGATGAAATCGTTGAAGGCGTCGAAGACGAGCGCAGAAAGCGCCGATGTGGCGAGCTTTGGGACGGCAGGTGCTTCGACGGGTTGCTGGCCTATCCTTTCCCAAAGGTCTCCGAGCAATCGTCGTGCGCATCCTTTTATCTCCAGCATGGTTAGCGACACAGAGACCAAATGGGTGGGTATCTGCGATTTGCTGTAGATTTCTGCTGCCAGCACCGGGTGATGCGAAAGCATGTCGTAGATGACCTTTTCGTCGTGATTAAGATCTGGTTCTGGCACCTGTTGAATTGGTTGTTGTGGTTCCGCTCTGATCGGGGCTGTTGTTGCTTGTCTGTTCAAGGAAACTTCTTCCGAGTCTGGGTGTTTTCTCGCTTCAGTCTCGTAGCTGCGCTTGATAAATAGGGTGATGAATTCAGCTGAGGATAACAACTTGCCTTTGCAAAGCTCATTTCGAATCACTGTGGCAAATACTCCAAAGATTCTATGCGAGGTTGATGAAGAGGTGTCGAACACTTCCGCAAACTTGTTCGAGCTTGTATGCCAACGCTTCTTTAGTGCGCAAAAATATCCCCACCATGCATCAGGACGGCGAATATTACTGAACATCGAGTCGGCAAGTAGGAAATTTCTTGTGCCACACATGCATCTCACCATTTTTTCTCCGTATTTCCTTGCCCTTAGATTTCTGCGGCAAGTCCTGCAATGGAATCCAGCTTCCGGCTCAATCAATCTGACAAGTGCCTCCGTGCAATCCTTTTTTGTTGGATGGTTATCTTTAAAACCACGAAAAAAGTCTTCGCTGAATTCCATTCCAGCAGTGGACTTTGTTCTGTAGCGCTGCAGTGAAGACAGTTCTGACACCTTTTCCTTCTCCTATAGATTGATACGTATCGGGAGAAGAAATAGTTCAAAAGTTCTTGGAAAATCTTGTTTTGATTTTTGGTGGTTGCTTAGCCCTTTAGAAAATGGCCAACAACCGAATTCGGTTGTTGGCCATTTTCTAAAGGGTTTGGACTGCTAAGCGCCGGGGGCGTGCTTCTTTTCGGCGAGGAGCGCGTGACCCATGATTTCTCTCACTCCCATTTCGCCAATCATTTGCCCACTCAACGATTCGGAGCATGCAAGCAAGACCGGATTGTGGGTCATCAGAGCGATTTGATAATTATCAATAGCCATGTGCGCTTC
>JAYRNY010001092.1:0-1962 GCA_041911975.1 bacterium
AGCGTTATCGCTTTAACTTCCAGAGGTACACTACAATTCCCACCCTCTTGGTTACCGAGTGCCGATGTTGGCAACCTGTCGGTCTCTTTGCGCCAGGGTGTCTGCTATTGCAGCCATGTCGGCAGTGATTTCCTTAAGCATCTCCGGCGTTATTGCCTGGGCAGCATCGCTGATTGAATTTTTCGGATCGCAGTGAGTTTCTATCATCACTCCATCGGCACCACAGGCGATGGCAGCGCGGGACATTGGGCGAATCAGATCGCTTCTTCCTGTTCCATGACTAGGGTCGACAATGACGGGAAAATCGCAGAGTGCCTTCATTGTTGGAACGCAGCTCAAATCCAGTGTGTTGCGAGTGCTTGTTTCGTAAGTGCGGATGCCGCGCTCGCAAAGGGCGACCCGATCGTTTCCTTCCAGAAGAATGTATTCGGCAGCTTGTAAGAATTCGTCTACTGTTGCCGACATCGCCCGCTTCAATAGCACGACTTTATCTGTGCGGCCGACTGCCTTCAGCAACTCGTAGTTGTACATGTTGCGGGTGCCGATCTGAAGTACATCCACATATGGCAATGCCAGCTCGACCTGCGACGCGGACATGACTTCGGAAACCACAGGCAAGCCAGTCAGATTGCTGGCGTTTTTCAAATATTCGAGTGCTTCCTTCCCCAGACCACAAAAGTCGTAGGGGCTGGTGCGTGGTTTGAAGGCACCACCGCGCAGCATTGTAGCGCCGGCGTCCTTTACCTGCTGAGCCAGATGAAGGATTTGCGTTTCACTTTCAACTGAACACGGCCCGGCGATTACAACCGGTTTTACATGACGTTTGAGGACCAGCCATACCGGATCTCTGTGCCTTGATGAATCGATTCTCTGGCGTGAAACAAGAGGAACTCGCGCTCCGATAGCAATGACTTTATCAATTCCCTGCAATTGAGAGAAAACATGCGAAGGCAGCGAACGCACGTCGCTTTTGATGGCGATAGTTATTTGGCGGCTCTGCTGTACGCGCTCAAACTCGATTTCCAAGTTTGAAAGGCTGTCGCATATTTAATCAACGACTTCGGGCTGCAGATTTTCTTTTAGAACCAGTAGCAATTGGTACCTGCCTGTTTTCGGCACGGCCGGAAAACCGCCGCTGGCTGGACTTGAAAACAACGCGCGGCTCGAATTCGGGTAAATTCTGCCATTTTTGTCAAGATATATCCTTAGACAGGGCTAGAGAACCGTACTTGGATGGAAATCGCCGTGTGGTTAGCCTTCCATTGGCAACCGCTGGAGCTCCAAGGCTTCCATGTAGTCGTGCTTGCGCGTTGAGCGAAGTTTCTGGGAATATAGTAAATCTCTGTTAAGGCTGAGGTCACGCGGTGGGAGACGGGGAAGCAAAGGCTGAGGTTGACGGATTGGTTGTCGATGAAACCAATTCGGCAGTTGATAGCGCTCCTTCCTTAGAAGCGCATGCAGAAGGACTGGCGAATGTTGATACTTCGGTCGAGCCGAAAACACCCTGGCAGTCGGTTCGCCTTCTAATTGATCTGCACTGGTGGCGTCACTCAATGGCGATAGCCTTATCCTTTGCTCCGTTTTGCATAGTTCCTGCGGTTTTTTCCGCGCTTGCTGGAGCGACAGTAAATGTTTCAATGTTGGTCGGATTTGACAGACTGCGCGTCAATCCTGTTGGCCTAACTGATTTGCTTCTAGCCATGGGTGTTTTGCTTATGGGCTCGATTTTGGGCTTGGCTTTTGTCATTTTAGGTTTTGGCTCCTGGCTTATGAAATTGTCCGCGTATTCGATAGCTCTAATTGATGCACCTTCAATCGGTTATCTCGGAGAACTTGCCCA
Source organism: bacterium (assembly GCA_041911975.1). Lineage (GTDB taxonomy): Bacteria > Cyanobacteriota > Vampirovibrionia > Obscuribacterales > Obscuribacteraceae > QKMZ01. The sequence continues at coordinate 1,841 of JAYRNY010001092.1, forward strand.
GGGCGATCGCAAAAACGCCCTGAAAGCGGCCATCGCCGCAGTTGAGCCCAAGCAGATTCACATAGGCGGTGTGCTTCTCTGGGTGACGGCTTATATGTTGGTTCCATTCATAGTGGTGCTGG
>JAYRNY010001093.1:0-8394 GCA_041911975.1 bacterium
CAATGACCGCCTGGATGCTCTTGCTTTTACTGTTTCTCATCGGCCTCGGCTCCGCCATGTACTCCCCGGCATGGAATGCGCTGGCACCGGAACTGGTACCACGTCCGGAACTCGAATCCGCCATTGCACTCGGCGCAGCAAGTTTCAATTTCTGCCGCGGCATCGGAGCAGCGCTGGGTGGACTTGTTGTTGGTGCTTCAGGCCCAGGCACTGCGATCTTGATAAACGCTTCGACAATGATCGCAATGCTGTGGGCGCTAATCTGGTGGAAACCCGCACCAGCCGAAAGCTATCAACCAGCTGAGCGCGTCGTCGGCGCGATCAAAGCCGGGATGCGCTATGTTCGACATTCAGCGGCGCTGCGAGCGGTGATAATCAAAACGGTTGTCTTCGTCGCTTGCGCAAGTTCCGTCTGGTCGTTCTTGCCTTTGATGTCAAAACAACAATACGGACTCAACGCAGTTGAGTACGGTCTGGTTCTAAGCCTCTTCGGCATCGGCAATCTTATCGGTGCGACACTGCTGCCATTTGCAAGAAAACACCTTTCCATGGACAGGCTCTACATGTCGAGCGCTCTCGTATTTGCAGGCACGATGTGCGCGCTGCCCTTCATTCATAACTTCGCGCTTGCCTGTGTGAATTTGTTCTTCGCCGGTCTCGTGTGGATCATGGTCAATGCCGCGCTCAACGCCGGCGTACTGACGTCGGTTCCGGCCTGGGTACGCGCTCGAGCCATTGCCGTTTTCTTGCTTACCTTTCAGGGTTGTCTTGCGGGCGGCAGTCTGTTCTGGGGAACATTCGCCTCTTACACCAGCATGCCGATCGCGTTGCTGACCGCCTCAGCATTACTCGTTGTAGGAACCTTCTGTTCGGCACCATTCAAGGTGGTTTCATCCGATAATAGCGATCTACGCACGCAGCGCTCGCCGGAACCAAACATCATCAAAGATCCTCATCCGGATCACGGACCCGTACTTGTCACTGTCGAATACTTGATCGACCCCGAGCGCATGTCCGACTATCGCCAGGCGATGGCCGCCCTCGAAGTTTTACGCCGTCGAAATGGAGCATATCAATGGTTCCTCTTCGGCGACCTGGCAAAAGCGGGAAGATACGTCGAGACATTCTTCGTGGAAAATTGGGGAGAATACCTCCGCCACATGCAACGGGGCACGGTCGACGACAACAATGCCGAAAAACGCGCCAACGAATTCCACCTGGGTGACGGACCCCCTCCCATTTCCCATATGCTGGCAGAAAGACGGAAGAATTAGAAAAATCCCCGAAACGCCCGACCTAGGGTTCTCCCCAGGTGTCCGTTGAGGGTCCTCCCAGCACGCCATTTCGGGTTTTATGATTTAATCGAATAAGAGTCTGTATGGCTCCTATTTGAGCTTTGACTGCTCAATAGCGTTTGGCGGAATTTAGCGTTAGAAAAACCAGGAGGAGGGCGTGGTTCAGATCCCCATGCCATACGACCGGAACAGGGCGGGTGCTTTGCCGCCTTCACTTCAGCTATTGCTTTGCGAGCCGACACAGCTGCTGTCCAAGCCTGCGCGCAGCTTGCCGCAGGACGAGTTTGCCACGTTGAACACTCTCATTTATGAATTGGGTGCTCGCTGGTCGAAAGAAGCTCGCGACATCAAATTCGATTTCGAGTTTCGCGCGGTGGAGCAGGAAAGAAGGCGAGTCGCAAAAGAATTGCACGACGAGATCCTGCCCAATCTCGCACGTCTCATTCGGTTTGTTCAATCTCAAAACGACAAGAGCATTTGTGAAACTCTGGTTGAAGAGCTGCACGCCACAGTCGCTGCTTTTCGCGACTTGCTCGGCGAATTGCATCCGGTAGACCTCGAAGAGCTCGGACTCACTGCAGCGCTCTCAAACATCTGCAAACGATATGCTCGTATAACGCAGCGCTTCGTTGTGTTCGTCGAAGAAAGCGAAACTTGCAATCTCTCCGACCTGCAGCAATTATGCATCTATAGAGCAATTCAGTCCGTACTCAGAATGTTCGCCGCATCTCAAAACGACATCTTGCTCTTGAAACATGACTATGCCGATCTGACCAATGTGCTTTCTGTGCGCTGCATCGACAAAAGCGTCCTAGACGCAGAATGTCTCTCATCGGAAAAGCCGGAGTTCAATATATTTGATTCATGGTGCGCCATGTCCGGTGCAACTGTCGGGTACGGAGTCAGCAGGCACATAAATGAATTTCCCTGCGACCTGGTCATCTCCGTTGCAGAAACCACACTGGAAAAAGAAGGCAAAACGATCTCACTGGGGGAATTTACTCAGGCACGATTAGCGGAACTCAACAGTATACTCGCACATGCAAAAGAGGAATGGACAAATCTGATTCTAAAGGACAGACCATTGTTCGAAAGTCTAGCAATAGAAACAGAAAGGCAACGCATCTCGACTGAGATAAACAAAACAATTCTCCCGCATCTGGACAACATCAGTCACATCGTTTCGCTCTCTGATAATCAGACTATGATTCAGGACGTAAGTGAGAAGATGCAGACTATTGCAAGCAGTGTCGCAGCCGTCATGACGGAGCTGCATCCGCGACTGCTTGCCGAAGCCGGGCTGATACCATCCATAAGAACTCTCGTAGATCGCTTTCGTCGAGCAAGTTTGATAGAAACCAGCATCAACTCCGATCTGGCAACAGAGCAGATTGACATATCCCTGGATGCAAAATTTGCTATCTATCGTGCCACACAGGAAGCATTGAACAATGTAGAAAAACACTCGGGAGCAACGCATGCTCATGTTTCAGTAGTGCAAGACAGAAATGAATTGATCATTTGCATCGAAGACAATGGAAAAGGTTTCCAAACACCGCGCAGCGTTCTCTCACGTGGATTGAAGAACATCAGAGAAAGAGCGAATGCTATCGGTGCGAAAGTATCGTGGCAGAAGGCGCCTAACTTCGAGTCCGGCACACTCGTGAAGATCTCTCTGGACTGTGCCGAAACGCTTCCAACCACGTCTATGACGCAACTGTAGGGGCGACGCCATGCGTCGAAGGGTGCAGGGTAAAGCACCTGCACGATTAGGGGGAACCCCAGGTCACTTTTGAGGAGGAGAACAGTCCGCATCACGAGCCCGGTTGAAATAATCGCAATGTGGCTAGGTCTGGGAGGAACAAACCATGGCGATTATCAATTTCCTGAGCAAGGAAATCAACTGCAAAATTGTGTACTACGGCACCGGTCTTGGTGGCAAAACAGCAAACTTGAAATACATCTACAGCCAATTGCACCCAACCACTCGAGGAGAATTCGTAAGCTTGGCTACGGAAACAGAGAGAACGCTATTCTTTGATTACATGGGACTGGAGCTTGGCGAAGTCCAAAACTTCACCACGCGATTCTCAATGTACACAGTGCCCGGGCAGGTAGAGTATAACGCAAGCCGCAAGCTGATTTTGAACGGAGCCGACGGAATTATTTTTGTAGCCGATTCTGACCCAATGAGGCGCTATGAAAATGTAGCAGCACTTCAAAACATGAGGGAGAATCTCGCTTGCTATGGCTTATCGATAGATACAGTTCCGGTTGTCATCCAATACAACAAGAGAGACCTGACAAACGCAATGCCACTGAGCGTCATGGAGACAGATCTCAACCCAAACAATTTTCCAGCCTTTGAATCGATTGCCGCCGATGGCCCAGGTGTATTCGCGACGTTGAAACAAGCGGCAAAACTCGTACTAAACAAATTGGAATGAATACACAAATGTATGGGAGCATTGCATGCGCCCAGCAAAATCAATCACCAATGGCGCATACAATGCGCCCATACGCGAAAAGCAGGTAAATGCAAATGATGTTGGCACAAGCTGAGGACAGAAAATCGGAGATCGATCTCTTGGGGATAGTAATTGCTGATGATCAAGATCGTGAGCGCATCTGGTTGCGTGAATTGCTTAGCAAGCATTTTTCCAGCCATGCACCAATTCATGAAGCCGAAGACGGTCAAAAGGCATTGGACCTCGTCAGAGAACACAAACCTCCGGTTGTATTCCTGGACATTGAAATGCCAGTCTTGTCTGGCATCAAAACAGCGGAAAGCATTCTAAGAGAGTTTCCGCAAACCGGAGTGATCATTCTCTCCAACCACTCTGATGAAATCTTTGTGCGCAAACTCTGGAAGCTGGTTCCGCCTGATGGAGCATTCGGCTATGTACTCAAGGACTCTACGGACCAGCAAGTAATCGACGCAGCAAAAGCGGTGCTTGGTGGTGACTGCTGGATCCATCCACGAATTCAGAGAATTGTCCGCCGCACCGAAAGTGGTGCAACGGGATTGACCGACGCAGAATTCGAGGTTCTTGTTTGTATTGCAATCGGATTTACCGACAAAGCGATTGCCCGACGTCTGTACATAACGGAAAAGGCAGTGCAAGCGCGCTTGAAGTGTTTATACACTAAACTCGGCATTCCAATAAAAGGCAGCTCGGAAGAAGACGAATACAATCACAGATGCCGCGCACTAAACCTCTCATTCCGGCGGGGGTTAATCAACAGAGCAGAACTTACCGACTGGGAAGAACAGGTTTGGTGAACTCTACTCTGATGATGTGGACGCTGGTTTCACGTCCGAGCTTTGTACGTCAGAGTTTTTCACATCCGAACCTTGAGCACCAGTCGACAGAGAGTCTTGCTTCGGGCGCGGAGGCAGCATGCCTGAGGTATGCCCGCGCAACCAATTTGTTATACCTTCGAGCATTAGTGGGAAAAACTGTTCATTCTCGAAGATCAGGTGTTCCTTATATCCAAGTATGATCAGTGTTTTGTCTTTAGTCTTCACGGCGTCGTAAAGCTCAATCGTGCTCGACGGTTTTACCAGTGGATCGGCACCACCCTGAATAATCAGAACTGGTTTTTCGAGCTGTTGCACTTTCAGCTTCGTGCTCTTCATGAATGAGTCGAACTTGATCAATTCATCAGTTCCCAATCTGAAACGCGCTTCACGATCCTGCTTCCAATCTTCGACAAGTTTCTCATCGCGGCTAACTTTCTCGATGACGTCTTTGGTAATGTCATATTCGTTCTTGCTGCCAACGATTACTTTCCACGCAACTTTCATTTTGGTCTTTGTACCGTTGTATCTATCGGCAGCAGGCACCGAGGAAATCACGCCTTCAGCGGCCTTGCATGTGAGTGCAGACTGCAGTGCAATAGCACCGCCCATGGATTCGCCAAGCAAGAAGATTGGAATATCGGGATTTGTCTTTTTGAGCATTGCACCGACGTGGCTAATGTCTGAATCGCAAAGATCAAAATTGACTTTCGGACGATCGAGCTTACACCAAGATCCAAACCCACGCACATCAAGGGCAAAAACAATTACGCCTTTGCTGCACATTGCCTTGCCGAATGCATCATAGGCAGACTTGTGCAATCCCATGCCATGAATGCATATCAAGCACGCCCAGGGTTTGACACCTTCGGGAGGCTCCCACGACATTGCAGGAGCAGATTCAGGTTCTTGCTCGAGAGCGTCCCAGATGTCGACCGGAGTCGGCGAGACGGCATTATTATCTTGCTTTCGGTTGCCCGCGTTTCTAACAAACGGACGAAAAACGTCCGCTGAAGCGTTAAAGTATCTGTCCGCTTCCTCCTTCTTTCCTAACTGTTCATATGCATCGCGCAAGCTAACAGAGGTCCACCCAATTGAAAGATCGTTTGTTTGCTTTTGATACTCCATAAGAGCTTTGAACGTATCAATCGCCTTGGCATAACTCTTTTCACGCATGTATGCATCGCCAAGAGCTCTCAGAGTTTTCTTCCTGAGAGGAGACTTGGGCTCGAGATCAGGCAGCAATTTAGCGGCAGCCTCGTAATGCTGTATCGCCTGCGCAACACGACCTTCAATGATGTCGCAATCACCGAGATGCTTGTGCAAGTTAACCAATTTAGTTTTGTACTGAGGGCTGGAATTTGTTAAATGCTTGAGGGCTTGAGTAAGGTGGAGCGTTGCGGATTTGAAGTCTTCCTCAGCAAACTCGTACGCAGCCAACGTCGACTCAAGCTCGGCCGCAGCATCCGTGTCGGACTTGCCTGCTTTCGTCAGCCTTTCTTGCAGCACTTTTTTTGCGCCTGCAATCGCCGGTTTGTAGAGCGTCTCGATTGCCACAGGCGGCTTGTCGGACGGCATATCGGCGGGCTCACCCTCGGCAAGCGCAGGGAGCGCCTGCATAGAAAATACAGCTGCAGCGGCGGCACACCTCGCCAAGGTGTTCCTGCTCGACGCAGCTTTTCGACGCCACATGAAGGAATGCGACATGTTTCTTGCTCCACAACCATCGACTACTGGTATGTGCCAGACCCGGTCTGCCCAGAAGCTACTAAGTTTACCAATTTCAAAAAGACTTTTTGACTACTGCGCTTGCCATCCGTTGGACTGTTTTTCATTTGGCAGTCTTGTACAGCAGGCATAATTTGTACAATATGTACACTTTGCCCCGGAGAGAAAAAATATGTGCGCCTCCAAACGATTGAAAACAGCCGCATTGCTGGCGTCCTTCATTACCATTGCAACGGTCCCGCTCGCGATCGCTGATGAGAGCACGATGCCTGACAGTTTTGTCGAAAAGATAACACCCGAGCTTGCCGCCAAATACAAATATACCGAAGATGGTCAATTTACAGAGCAGTTAAATATGCCGGTCTACGAATGGATGCCGGCACATGGGTCACCGCGCGCTATAGTTCTGACAATTCACGGATTAACATTGCACGGTCGCAAATTTAGGGTGCTTGCCCGCATGCTTTCCGCTAATCAAATTGGCGTAATAGCGATTGACATGAGAGGATTCGGACGCTGCCGTTTCGATAAAGAGAAGAGGTTTAGCACCGCCGATGACAATAAGGCCAAGGTCAACCACGAGAAGAGTTATGAAAGCATCGTTCAGCTCGCAAAGCTCGTAAGAGAAAAATATCCCGGTGCAAAACTTCTACCCATGGGCGAAAGCTTGGGATGCACTTTTTGCGTTCGCCTGGCTGCAGAACACCCCGATCTTGCCGATGCAATCGTGCTGTCAGCACCTGCCGTCCGCGTCAACTCTAAAATGTATTTTGGACATGGCACAGTAATTCGTGGCGCAAAAGCAGTTATCACGCCAGGGCATGACATAAACTTGCATTCGTTCTTCGAATATCTCGTGTCCGAGAATCCAGAAGTCGCGAAGGAATTAGAAGGCGATCCAATGGTAGTGAAAGAGTTGTCTCTCAAGGAGCTGCTTGCTACTGACAAATTCGTTTCTAAAACAGCGCGATGGGGCAAGAGTGTGTCGGACAAGCTCCCTGTTCTTATCTTGCAAGGAAGCCGAGACGCATGTGTGTCACCTAAGAAAGTGACGGAGTTATTGAGTGCCATTCCCTCCAACGATCAGACTTTGGCCTGGCGCGGAAATTATGGACACTTGCAGCTTGAGACTACATTTATGCGGACGACAATCATTGATGCCGTGGTAAATTTCTTGCGCAATCATAGCCGTGAAAATCTTCCTGAGTTGAAAGCCTTTCAACAGCAAATACTTGATGCCGGCGGCAAACTTTCTGAGTAGAATTTGCCCTTACAATTCGAGTTGACAAATTGGAAATGGTAAGGACTCACAGTTCCGGCAACTCGTAATTGCTCATTGTGTGGAACTGCATCATGATCAACTTTTTCGACAGCTTGCTCAATGCGAAGTTTCGCACCGCGCAGACGATGGGTGACTTCGACATCTGCATGTCCATTGCCTTGCGCGATTGCTTTACAAATTTCGCGGTTCGTGTCTTACGAAGGTTTTCATATCTGCGCAAACCACTCGCAAATGTCGGTGCTTCCTTCAACGAGGCACCGAGGGCGATACTATCCTCGATCGCCTGGCAGCCACCCTGTCCCATGAATGGCACCATAGGATGAGCCGCATCTCCGAGCAGAGTAGTTACATTCTTGCCCCAATCGAAGATCGGCTTTCGATCAAAAAGATCGTGAGTTAGAATTTCTTCTGTCTCTGTCATTTTTATCAGCTCAGGAACGGGTGAAGTCCAATCTTCAAAGTAATGGAGAATGTCTTTCTTTCTTGTTCTGCCCTGTACGCCTTTCTTGTCGGCAACAGTAGCAAACCAATATATTCTTCCTTGCCCGATGCGCATTGCACCAACTTGCAAACCAGCACCAAATACCATCATGCCGGAATCCGGAGGCAATTCGGCAACTTCACCGTTTACGACTCCGCGCCACGCAAAGCAGCCCGAGTAAATCGGCTCGCCATCATTAACGTATTGTTTGCGCACCACTGAATGCAATCCGTCCGCACCAACAAGCAAATGTGCAGTAGCCGAGGAGCCGTCCACAAAATGCGCGGTTGCCTCACTCTTATCCTCG
>JAYRNY010001094.1:0-5420 GCA_041911975.1 bacterium
CTGTTTCGTCGATCTTGTACAAGGGCAGAATTTTCTGCGCGTTGACAATAGCCATATCGAGTCCGGCTTCCACAGCGTAATGCAGGAATACAGAGTTGAGAATTTGGCGAATATGAGGATCGAAGCCGAAGGAAATATTGCTGACGCCCAGCACCGTTTTCACGCCCGGCAAGGTCTCCTTAATCATGCGAATGCCGTTCAGAGTCGCCAGACCAAGCTTGCGGTCGTCTTCGTTGCCGGTCGACAGTGTGAACGTGAGTGCGTCGAAGATCAAATCTTCCGGACGCAACCCTTCGCCGAGGGAAAGATCGTAAATGCGTTTTGCAATTTCGAGTTTCTTCTCCGCCTCTTTGGCCATGCCGTTTTCATCAATAGTCAAGGCCACAGTGGCGGCACCGAAGCGTCTGATCAAGCGCACTTTCTTGAGCATCTTTTCGACACCGTCTTCCAGGTTAATCGAATTGATGATCGGGCGACCGGCTATCAGTTTCAACGACGCTTCCAGAACGGGATACTCCGTCGAGTCGATGACCTGCGGGATTTGCAGTTCGGTATTCAAACGCTTGATGAAAGTCGACATGTCTTTGACTTCATCTCGCCCTACATAGGCAGTGCAAACATCGAGCACATGAGCGCCTTCCTTTTCCTGGTCGCGCGCCATTGCCACCATGCCGTCCCAATCTTCTTTGTTGAGCAGCTGCTTGAACTTGCGACTGCCGTTTGTGTTGGTGCGTTCGCCAATGATGAGCGGCGCGGGATCTACGTGCAAAGCAACCGACGTGTAGATGCTGGCCGCCGCCGGAGTGTATTCCGGATGCCGAACCTTCGGCGCCACGTGCCCGACCTTCTCGACCACACGTTTCAAGTGGGCAGGCGTAGTGCCGCAGCATCCACCGATGATGTTTACACCCAACTCTTCTACGAAATACTTGAGCGAATCAGCCAGGTCATCCGGCGTCAATTTGTACACAGTCTCACCGTTGACGTTTTCGGGCAAGCCGGCATTTGGCAGGCAGGAAACGTACTTCGTGGTGTTTAACGTGAGGTATTGAACCGGATCGATCATCTCCCCTGGTCCGGTGGCGCAGTTGATGCCGATAACATCGATGGGGAATGCACAGAGTGTCGCCAGCGCAGCGGAAATATCGGTGCCGACCAACATTGTGCCTAAAGGCGGCGCCTCGATAGTTACCTGAGTAATGATAGGAATTTTTCGCCCGATCTTCTCGAAGTAGTCGAGCATCGCGACAACGGCAGCTTTTGCTTGTAGCAAATCCTGACCGGTTTCAAACTGAAGTACATCAACGCCTCCGTCGACAAGTCCGGAGACCTGGACATAATAGGCCTGGCACATTTCGTCAAAGCTGATATGTCCGAGTGAAGGAAGTTTCGTCGTTGGTCCTAACGAGCCTGAAACAAAGCGCTGCTGTCCGTTTTTAGAATGAGCATCAGCGACTTCACGAGCCAGTTCAGCAGCTCGTTTGTTCAACTCGTAAGCCCTGTCCTGCAGGCCGAATTCCGCAAGCACAATCGGTGAGCCGCCAAATGTATCGGTTTCCACCACATCGCAGCCGACTTTGAAAAATGACTCGTGTATTTCTTTGATTACTTCTGGACGGCTGACGACCAGAATTTCCGGACAGTTCTCGGCACCCTGATAGTCATCGAGCGTCAAATCATAAGTATGAATGGACGTGCCCATGGCCCCATCGAAGATGAGGACCTTTTCTTTGAGCGCGTCAAGAAATTTCATGGCTGAGGTCTGTTTATGCCTGAGGTGTCAAAAAAACCCACCGGCTCCGTTCAAATTTGAGGCGCAGTCTGCAATAGCAATACTGATCCGCAGCTTAATTATTGCCGATTATTGGCTCAAGAACCAAATAGAGCGCCGGAATGTGAATTTCAGGCTTTATGCTAATGAGCTGATTCGGGCTTCCAAGTCAGCTTGCAAATTCCTTTATTGCAAGCAGGCTGGGTGTTTTGAGACTCTTGAGACGGCTTATCAAATTTAGGAGGCTGGTGTGTGTGTTTGCCGCGCCGGGAACTGCTAGGTATGGTCAGATCAAGCGAAATCTCTCTCTCGTGCCTATTTTGCTTTCTCATAACAGTGTCCCCCGGATTCCATCAGGCATTGCCTGGCAGGTGCTTTATACCTCGGCAATCAGTACCAACCAACATGCCAAGGGGGCGTTTTGGCTATTCTGTAGCAAAAGATTATCCGCAATCTATACTTGATTTGCATACATATGTATGTATAATGAGCATATTAGGATTTACTGCACTGCTCACCAGGCAATGCTTGACCCTATGCGCGAGTGCTACCCGGGGCCCTCGCGCAATTGCAGGGGAAGGATTGCGATCATTTTGTGGGCAGATAGAGGTGTTGACCAAGTTACTCTAGATCGATACTAGAATGAGTTTCTGGTTTATCTTACAGACCAACGTGCAGAGCCGAAAAATTCCCGCCCACTGAAAAACCAAGAAAGACCGCCAATGAAGAATCTATAAATGCTTTGAGAGAGGCCCTGAAAGTGTCGCCGGACAATGCTCCGCTGCGCATTCACCTGGGCGACATGCTCAATTCCAGTGCTCGATATGACGAGGCGGAAAAGGAATACGCCACAGCGCTGACTCTATCTCCCGGCAATGAGACGGCGAAGCTGGGTTTGGCATACAGCTGTTATCAGCTCGGCAAGTATTCTCAGTCTCTCGTAATCGTCGAGGATTTGATGAAACAGTCAAAACCGCCGGCGAAAGCGCACATTATTCATTCGCGACTGTTATTGAACGATGGTGACATCAAACAAGCCAGGCAGGCTTACTTGCGCGCAATTGAAATTGATCCGTCGGCAAAAGACGGCGGACTGCACGAGAGGCTTGGGCTCTCGGAGCAGGGCGAAAAGCAACGCAGCGAGCCAATAAGCCGAGTGACAGCCGATGGAAAGGTGCGTGCCATAGCCGACGACGAAGAACCGGACACGCTAGTGTTGGACATCGAGAAGTCCGGCATCACCTTCGAAAATGTCGGCGGGATGGAAGAAGTGAAAGAACACGTGCGGATGAAAATAATCTATCCGCTCGAAAATCAGGATATGTTCAAGCAGTACGGAAAGAAGATCGGCGGTGGCATTTTAATGTACGGTCCGCCGGGTTGTGGAAAAACTTTCCTGGCACGCGCCACCGCCGGTGAGATCAAGGCAAATTTCCTCTGCGTCGGCATCAATGACGTTCTCGACATGTATTTGGGCGAGAGCGAAAGGCGCATGCATGACATTTTCGAATCTGCCAGACGCAATTCGCCTTGCGTGCTTTTCTTTGATGAAGTGGACGCCCTGGCTGCCAGCCGCAGCGACATGAGAAAGAGCGGAGGGCGGCAGGCGATAAATCAGTTTCTCATGGAACTCGACGGTGTAGAGACATCCAATGAAGGCGTTTTGATACTGGCAGCAACCAACGCTCCCTGGCACCTCGACAGCGCCTTTCGCAGACCGGGTCGATTCGACCGAATTATCTTCGTGCCGCCTCCAGATGCAAAGGCGCGCGCTGATATCCTGCGATTGCACCTGAAGGGAAAACCTGTCGAAGACATTGATTACGAGCTGCTCGCGAAGAAGACTGATAAGTTCTCCGGCGCGGATATCTTCGCTGTTGTCGATCAAGCGGTCGAAGCAAAATTAGCGCAAGCGATGAAAGAGGGTGTGCCAAAACCAATCACGACCAAAGATCTGGAAAACGCCGTCAAGAATGTAAAACCCTCCACGTCCGAATGGTTTTCCACAGCCCGAAATTACGCGCTCTACTCGAATCAGGGCGGTGCATACGATGACATCGTCAAATACTTGAAGCTTTAAGTGCACTGATTTAAGTGACTGATCACATCGAACGAGGCTCACTTCTATACGATACTCGCCGCTTCAAACTGGCAGAGGAAGAATTCAGGCTGGCGTGTGCGAAACATCCGACTGATCCGTATGCGCATGGCATGCTGGCTCTCACTCTGGCCGCCCAGGATCGATTTGACGATGCAATCAAAGAAGCAAAAGAGTGCATAAATCTGGAACCTGATAATGCCTGGAATTTCTACGCGATTGCCTTTGTCTATTTCCACTACGGACGCCCCAAAGAAGCATTGAATGCCATCGAGGAAGCGCTTCGACTCAATCCGCACAGCGCCACATATTTCGGCATGGCGTCAGAGATTCACTTGATGCGGGATGACTGGAACAAAGCGCTCGGAATGGCCGAGTTGGGACTGGAAGTGTCGCCCGACAATGTCACTTGCTTAAACTGCAGAGCCATAGCACTTTCAAAACTCGGCAAAAACAGAGAAGCTGAATTATCGGTGGACATGGCATTGGCAAAGGATCCGGAAAATGAGATCTCTCATGCAAACAAAGCGTCGATTTTGTTTCGCCAGGGCAAACCGAAAGAGTCGGCTGAGCATTACAGAGAAGCGCTGAGGCTGAATCCAAACTCGAAATGGGCGCGCGAAGGAATCCTGGAAGCGCTCAAGGCGCGAAACCCCATCTATTACCCGTTCGCGTACGTCACCGCCAAGCTCTCTGACATGGACCGAAGAGCGTCGTTTGTTTTTGCTTTGATTTTGATGTTCGTGCCGCCTTTGCGCTCGTTGATGTTTCTCTTTCTAATTGTGTCGCTGGCCGCACGCAAGTTTTTCAATCTGCTTCTTTTGCTGGACCCTTTCGGGAAGCGTATTCTTACTGAAGATGAGCGGGCATCCACCGCCTGCTTTGGACTGTGGCTGGCCAGTTTGTTGTCAGTGATAGTAAATTTCATGGTGTTCAAACAGAACGCATTTGTTGCACCACTGGCAATATCACTATTGGTTTTGCTCCTTGTCCCGTTGATGCGAGTTTTCGACGTACAGCAGGGACCGCGCCGCATTATTCTGGCAGCAATTACCGCATGTGTTACCATTCTCGGCATCTGGATAGTACTCTCCAGCGGGCTGGGTGGAAGAAGCTATGAAACACTAACGGAACTCGAAAAGAGCATGGCAGGCGTTTTCATTCTGATTTGTCTGCTGTCAATTTTCTACCCGCACGGAAAGAAAGAATAAAATCCGCAGCCGCGAGGCGCGAGCAATTGCTGCACATTCAACATTGATGTACCTTTGAGAGCTTACCGCCACGATGCTGGGAAACGCCGGAAAGGTACACTGTTAAAAGGATCATAAAGGCCAGCCAGCTGTCAAGCGAAAAGTGATATTGTAGCGTTAATCGCGCCAAACTGAATTAGTAAAACCCCAAAATACAAGAATACATTCGAGCCCAGTCGCGCAACTACGACTGGACTTTTCATAAACGGGTTCGGGACGCTGCCGCTGAGGTGTCTTCGAAAACCGCCGTCTATCTCACCGATTCGACGGCGGTATAGGAGAGCGCGCAACGCTCGAAGGA
>JAYRNY010001095.1:0-4120 GCA_041911975.1 bacterium
CGGCGTGTTCGGCGGCGGCCGAGTTTGGATTATGCAACGACCCTGAATGGACGAACTCATTTGCAGGCCCTTTGAAGAAGTTCTGCGAGCAACAAAAAAAGGCAACCGCTAACACTAGAGCGCACACGGCATATTACTAGTGCCCAGCCCCACCGGCGGTTTCCACAACCTCGCCTGAGTCCTGGACAAGAGTCACCAGTAGCGCAGCCACGAGCAGCGACGCGCCACCCATCATCACTACGTACAAGGGATTGTTATGGAAAACGTGTTTGACCAAGGGCTGGAAAGTCACCGACGCTAGAATTTCGGGAATGACGATAAAGAAGTTGAAGACGCCCATATATACGCCAGTTCGCTCTGGCGGAATGGCCGCCGAGAGAATCGCATAGGGCATTGCCAGAATAGACGCCCAGGCAATGCCGACTCCAATCATCGTCCATTGCAACGTGTTGGGATCTTGAATGAAGTAAATTGAAAGCAGGCTCAGACCACCCAACACAAGCGCGACTCCATGAATCAGTTTTCGACTGAACATCTTGGCCAGCTTCGGCAGCATGAAGGCAACAATGAAGCAAACTATTGAGTAAATCGCAAAACACCAGCCCGCCCATTCGGTTGCTTTGTCAAATATTTCTGATGTCGGCGATGGGGCTTTGAACACGTGATAGGCAGTCGTCAATCCGAAGAACATCCACATGCAAAAGAGACCAAGCCATGTAAATATCTGCACAATTGCAAGCTGTTTCATTGTCGTGGGCATCTCTCGGACAGCTTGTGGAATCTCCTGGAAAACTTCTTTGAAAAGACCGCCTATGCCGGGATGTGCGGCGCGATGTTTCTCAAACGCTTCCATGTCTTCGGGCGGATATTCATTTGATAGAAACACCGTCCACAAGACGCACAGGAGAAACATTGCCGCGCCGATCTTGAACGAATACTGAACGGTGAGCGGCACCCCGTTTGATGCTAGTCCGGTGACACCGAATTTTCTGAAAATCAGAGGAAGTGCATTGGCCATGGTGGCACCGATGCCGATGAAAAAGCTTTGCATGATAAATCCGGTAGTGCGCTGAGCGGCATTCAATTTGTCGGCGACAAAGGCGCGAAACGGCTCCATGCTGATGTTTATAGATGCATCGAGTACCCAGAGAAGAGTTGCCGCTACCCAGAGGGCAGCGCTGTCCGGCATGAAGAAGAGGGCTGTGGAAGCAAGAATGGCACCGACCAAAAAATAAGGGCGGCGGCGACCGAGCTTATTCCACGTGCGATCGCTCATGGCTCCTATAATCGGCTGGACCAGTAATCCAGTTACCGGCCCCGCTAACCACAGTATGGGAATGTGTTCGGGGTCGGCACCGAGTTTGGTGTAGATGGCGCTCATATTAGCGAGCTGCAAACCCCAACCGAACTGAATTCCGAGAAATCCGAAATTCATATTCCAGATTTGCCGGAAGCTCAGCCGCGGCTTCATCGCTATTGTGCCAGGGGCGGTTGAATCAGGCGATCAAGCACATGCAGCGTTCCATTCGTGCATGGAATGTCGATGACTTTCATCAGCGACTTGTCCGCGTAATAGTCGCCGTTTGGATTGGTTATGCTCACGCTGTGACCTTCCACGGTTTTCACAGTGCCTTTCTGTGCCAGGTCGGCTGCACTGTAATTGCCCTCGATAATGCAGTATTGCAAAACCTGACGCAGCTTTTTCTTGTTGTCGAACAATGCCGAAAGATCGTCTGGCGGGTAGTGCTTGAACGCGTCATCGCTAGGCGCCAGGAATGTGAAGGGACCGGCGCCTTTCAAATCCTTGTCCAACTCGAATGCTTGCGTCAATCCGTCGCGCAAGGTCATGAAGCGAGTCACTTCATTTTCTTTGAGGGTATTGACGATGTCCAGTTTCTTGCGTTCAAACCCTTCCTTTTCAGTGTACTTTGTGGTCTTTGCCGCGATTTTTACTCTGCTCGACTTGTCAGAAGAAGGCTTAGCATTTGCTGCAATTACTCCGCCAACGACAGTCAGAGACAGGATCAGTGTGGCTGCCTGTAAAACCCGAATCCTGGACATATTTCGCCTCCCCTAAACTGAAGATTTGCATTCTAACCCTTTGAAAACTTCCAGGCCTTAAATGGACGGGCTATGCGTAGCATCGCCCGTCTCTAGATGAGAATCGGTGGGGACGCATTCAATGCGCCCTCACCTTTATGGTTATTCCGGCCAGTCGATCGGCTCCATGTTCGGGATGCCATCGTCAAAAGTATGCTGCCTCAGCGAATTTTCGCGCACTTGAATGACGACGTACACGAGTGGCTCGCTTGAATTATTACGCCATGTTCTCAAGCCCTGCGGCGCAATTCGCACAATCGAGCCCTCCTCCACATCAATCACTTCGTCATCGATCTTCATTTGGCCGCGGCCTTGAATGAAGATGTAGACCTCTTCGTTCTCTTTGTGCTGATGCGAGAAAGGAACAGCACCGCCCGGAGCCAAAGAGTTTATCGAAATTTCGCAACCAGTGAAATCGAGATGGTCCTTGAGGAAGTGCTTTCCGCGCACTTTGCCTCTTGTCGGATGCTTGAGCTCATGTTGCGACCATGCAGCCAGGGGGCCACCCTTGTAGTGCGAATAGTTGGTTCCTCTTTTGGTTTCGTTTACAACAGCTTTCGTGTCTGACATTTTCTAGTCCTCTCGTGATCCCTTGGTGTCTTTAACTTGTGATTCTTTTGCAATCTCCTGCAGGTCAAATGCGGCGGACGCCTGTGGAAACGCACAGGGCTGGGTTTGCGATGACACTATGGGTGATGCCCATGCCAGCCTTATGAGCCGGTTCGAATTCCTGCAATCTGGTTGCGGAGGTTTGCTGCCACTGAATCCATATAAGAAATGTCGTTATACAGTCGTGTCAGCATGATGCCGCCTTCCAGTGTAGCGACGAATGTTCTTGCCAGCACTTGCGCATTTGTTGACGGCTGAATGTCGCCTTCCTGGATGCCCTTTTCGACCAGCGATTCGACTGTACCGAGGACAATATCCATGGCTTTCTGAACGCGGATTTTCATCTCCGGGTGTCCATCGTCGCTTTCCACAGCGCTGTTGAGCAGCGGGCAACCTCCTGGTATGGGCGGGTCGGCGGCCACACTGTTAAAGGCATCAACAAATGCCGACAGTTTGTCTACCGCTTTCTCGTGCGCATTAAGATGGCGCATTACTTCGGCAGAACTTGTTTGAAATGCGAAGTCAAATGCTTCGAGTGCCAGTTGGTCTTTGCTGGGGAAGTGGTTGTAGATGCCTCCCTTCTCCAGACCGGTTGCATTCATCACATCGGACATAGACGCGCCAAAATACCCACGGCTGTTGAATAGAGCCGCTGCCTTACCCAAGATCATGTCGCGGGTTACTTTGCCTTTGCCCATGTTTTTCCGGTTCGGACCGAACGGTCTGAAATATACTCCGCGGTCTTCCGTCTGTCAAGCAAGTGCGAAAACACTTGTTGGCCGGCCTCGAAAAATTTGAGGCTTGTGGTCTGAAACCTCTACTGGGCTTCTTTTGCCGGCTCAGGCTGCGGACGGACCCGGGAGAGAATGAGGGCAAATTGCTGCTGGGCGACTTCGCTGGCCAGCACGTCCGACATGCGCAGGAAGGTCAAACCATTGTAATGTCCATCGTTGGGCTTGTCGCCCCAGCCTTTGAGCAGTGAAGCCATTCTTTCCCAGGCGGCTTTGTCGTACAAGGTACCAGCCAGGGCGTTTTCGCCCTTGATCGTCAAACCTTGGCGATTGGCTTCTTTTCCTACCCAGATGGCCAGGGAATGCGGCAATGACTGGGCGAAGGGGCCATCCTGTCCATCCGGCAGCTCCAGGGCGGTGAAGTGCGGAATGACGCGCGAGAAGGGGCTCTTGACCTGGAGGTTCTTGAACATCGTGAGCAGAGGTCTGTATCCGTAGCCGGCCGCGTCATTCCAGTCATCTCTGCCCGTAGAGATAAGCCCTGCCGACAATTCTGCCTGCCTGCCGCTGAAAACGATATTGCCGTTTTCCCATTGCCCCATGCGCCAGTGTACGCCCGGAATCTTCGCTCCGATGTCGATTCCGGCGAAAGCCGCGCCTTTGGAGCCGAATACATCGAG
>JAYRNY010001096.1:0-7390 GCA_041911975.1 bacterium
ATAGAGGTCAGAGCGATGATCGACCATGGTCCCGGTGCACTGCTCCGGGCTCATATAGAGTGGGCTGCCAAAAATTTCACCGGTCTTGGTCAGTGTTTGTTGATTGAACTCATCAATGCCTGTCAATTTGGCGATACCGAAGTCGACCAGCTTTACCCCTTCCTTTTCACCATCAGCATCAGGCGGAACAACCATGATGTTTGTCGGTTTCAAATCACGGTGGATGATCCCCTGGTCGTGTGCGTACTGAATTGCGAAGGCGACTTGAATCATAATGTCGATCGCTCGCTGTACAGGCATCGAGCCAATATTTTTGGTCAAATCGGATAAAGTGCTTCCCTTGACCAGATCCATGAGAATGAAGGGGCGTCCGTCAGGCATCAAGTCAAAATCGTGCACCTTGATCAAATTGGGATGGTCAAGCTTGCTTGCAGCTTTCGCTTCATTTTGAAAGCGCCTCCAGCTGACGTCATTTGCTTGCTGCTTGTTGAGGCACTTAAATGCAAATTCACGACCCAGAAAAACATCTTCTACACGATAGACACTTCCCATGCCGCCCTGACCGATAAGCTCCACAATCTTGAACTTGCCCATGATCGTTTCACCGGGCTGCATCGCTAGCGGTGCGGTGCTTGCAGATTGTGCGTAGCCGTCTTCTCTTGTCGGTTCTAATGTTGCCATTTGAGAGCACATTCAGGGACTACTACTATTTTAGTCCAACATATAAGCCCGGCAAACCCGAGGGGTTGTTTCGGCGCCGGTGACCGTTTCAGGGCTGCACCGAAATGGCCAAGGTCGCCAAACTTGCGTTTTACCGCAATCTTGGCGACCCAGCATCCCCAGTCTACACTTTTAATATCTGGCGCGAATTTGGTCGATCAACTGTCTTTGTTCCGCGCTAAATCCGCTGCCTGCGGAGCTGGATTGAGCAAGCTCATCCCTTGAAATATGACCGTCATTGTTTTTGTCGAAGTCGCTTCTGCGTGACGCAACTAAGTTTCTAAATTCACTCAGCCTGTCCAGCATCTGCTGTTGAGAGCGTTCAGTTCTCTGCCTGTTTTCAATATCGCTGAGGCTGATCCGTCCATTTCCATCCCAGTCCATACGAGAGAAATTGACGTACAAGTCTTTCAAAGCCATGGCTTCGTCCCGGCTCATCTTCTCGCCAAATCTGGCTTGAATCTCTCCGCGGGTGAGGCGGTTGTTGACGTTGGCAGAAGTATCATCATCGGTGCGCTCGAAAAGACCGCGAATACCTCCTTCCAATTCAAGATTTTGAGAACCCTTTTGTTCAGCAGCTTTCATCTTTTTGATGGCCACTATTTTGTCGTCCGAAAGCTCTACGCTGGGAAGATGAGCTGCTGAAGTATCATGCGTGCTTTCAGCATATTGCGGTTTTAAGCCGGCAATATCGAGGATATTGGTTATGCTAGTCCTCATCTCGGCGGCGTCCATCCGATTAGTCGGATTTTCTCTCAGCACATAGGCATCGCGCTCTGTCATGGGTGTCGGGCCTCTTTACAAGAATCTGGGGGAATTGCAACTATTCAAATCGCCAAATCTTCAAATCGATTTGCATTGCGCTGCTTCGTGACTCCTAATCTAAGGTCCAGGAGTGATAGAGAGGCGACGGAGTAGTGACAGACTTGTGACAGGCATTCAGAGCAGCGCTATGAGGCGAATGCCCTATTTGGCGCCGGCCTGACCGCTTTCCATATGAAAGTTGACCCGGCCGTTTGTCTGAAATCCGCTCAAACTAAAGCCATTTCTTGTTCTCTTGAGACCAAAGTCGGCCTTGCCTGTCCCGGTGGCCAGAGACTTCAGACTAATACTATTGATGAAACTCGGCAGGAATGCACGTTTTAATGTCAGTTGTCCTTGTGAGCCGTCCACATCGATTCCCATGCAGGCCTCCAGCATTTGGAAAAGACAGCCTGATGCCCATGCTTGCGGCACGCAAGAAACGGGGTAAGCGACCGGCGGGGAATTCTTGCTTCGTTCAAAACCGCAAAACAGCTCAGGCAGTCTGTTGTCACCAAAAGAAGTGCCTGCGTCGAATAGACTCGAGAAAATTCTCGCCGCATCTTCTTTATGGTCGATCGATGCCAGCCCAAATGAAATGATTGCATTGTCGTGGGGCCAGATTGATCCATTGTGATAACTGACGGGATTGTAAGTGACCTCTTTGTCTGCTAGTGTCCGCACGCCCCAGCCGCTGAACAATTGGCTGTCCATCAGCTTTTTGCATACCGCTTCCAGCCTGTCGTCGGAAACAATGCCACTCATTAAAAGCTGACCCGGGTTCGATGCTACGACGTCACATTGTTTGCCTCCGTTGGACAACGCCATCGCATAATAGTTTTTCTCGGGCATCCAGAATTGCGCGTTGAACTCTGTCTTCAATTTTTCCGCTCTTGTTTCGAGCTGTTTGTACTTGTCGACCTTGCCAAATCGCCCGTAGATAAACCCGGCATCCTTCAAGGCTCTATATAGATATCCCTGAACCTCGCATGCGGCAATGGGCGCCGCCGCTAGTTTGCCATTGGAATACATCATGGAATTGCCGGAATCCTTCCAGCATTGATTAGCCAGCGCGCCTTCGCCGCCATATGTGAGAAACCCTTTGCTCGATGCATCGAGGAGATAGGCTACTGCGCGTTCCAGATTAGGCAGCAATTTGTTGACAGTGTCCATGTCGCCTGTCGTGCGCATGTACTTGCCCATTAGCATCACCCAGAGCGGTGTGGCATCGATGGTTCCGTAATATGGATGAAAGGGAACCATTCCCTTCGTGGACAATTCTCCCGTTCGCAATTCGTGCATGATCTTGCCTGGCGCTTCATCAGTTCGCGAATCTTTTTTCTTGCCCTGATAAGCAGCAAGTACGATGAGAATTTCTTTCGCCATCTCAGGCATGAAAGTCACAGTCTGCAAACCAGTAACCGCCTGGTCTCGACCGAAGGGAACCGCATACCATGGTAGACCGGCTGTCAGGGCGGTTCCGCCCTTTACCGGCTGGCGCAAGAGATATAGATCCAAATAGGCTTGATCCAACATTTTGTTGAATGCAGAATTGTCAGTGGAAATTTGAGCGCAACCGCTCAGCCACTTTTGAAACGACTCGTTTGCATGTTCTAGCCGAACGTCATAAGTCCAGTTTTGATTTTCCTTATCCATGACGCTGGATGTTGCAGTCAATGATGTGATGGTCAACTCTGCCGTGCTGGATTGCCCAGGCTTCAGATTTACCGTCCAATTGAAGCCGCTGGGCAGCATCACAGCCTTGGGTTGGGATGACATATTCAGTTCTGTAAAAACGGCGTCAGCCGCGTAACCGTAGCGAAGGAAGGCACCGATACTGGTATCGATCGATCTGGGTTTTTCTTTCGATTGAAACCCTCTTACTTCAAACATGTCTTTAAAGTCGGCATTTGTGCAGATTGTAAGAGCAACACTTGTTTCTTCATTGGAGAAATTGGTAACAGTGACGCGTTCGCTTATTCCCTGATACATAGCCACTTCGCGCTTGAGCACGATGGAGCGGTCAGCGTCTTTTTTGCGCTGTCGTATTCCATAGACGAAAGTTCCACAATAGCCTTTCACGTCTTTCGAGAGAAGTTCGGGCGCCTGACCGTTCAAAACATATCTGAGCTTGCTGAGAGTGCGCGTGTCGTCCCGGTATAGCCCGTATGCAGAGTTGTTTCCTCCCGGAATCATGCCGGTTTCATCGAGGACATACATAAGCGCATCGTGCTTCATCACCAGCCTGGGCTCGCTCAGCGGATCGAGATTCTTCTCGGGCTCTCTTCCGCAAGCGCTCTCTTGCAAATTTACAGATAGTTCCTCTTTAGGCAACTCGCCGGCAATAGCTATGCCGTTTGTGAAAACTGCGAAAGCGAATGCGTTCACTAATGCTGCAATATTGCGAAAGACATTCGATGAATTCCAGTCTTCATGCCAGAGGAATCGTAAAATTGAATTCACTGCCTTCGCCAATTTTGCTTTCCGCCCAAATTTTGCCGCCATGTAATTGAACAAATGCTCTGCAAATTGCCAGTCCCAAACCGGATCCCTTTTCCGTATTGTCGGAGCTCTTTTCGATCTGATGAAATTTCTCGAAAATGTGATCCAACTTGTCTTGCGGAATTCCTTCCCCCTCGTCTTTCACAGAAATGACTGCAAATGCCTGGTCTTTCTCAACCATTCTTGCCGCTGACAGAATGACTTTGCCGCCATTGGGCGAAAATTTCACGGCATTGCCGACGAGATTATTGAGTATACGATCAATTCGCTCCTCATCCCCCATTACAATCAGATCTGTTTCGATAAAATCTAGACCCACACCCTTTGATTCGGCAAAAACAGACAAGCTGGAAACACAAGCGTCAAAACATTCGGCAAGGGCGACTTTCGACATTTCCAAATGAACTTGTCCGCTGTCTGCCTTTTCGACATCCAGCAAATCATTGACTAAAGTGAGCAAGCGATCGACATTGCGACCGCCGGCGTTGACAAACTCGTTGCCTTTCGGATCGAGGTTGCCATGTTTTCCGGATTCTAAAAACGTAAATATGTGTCTTAATGTGGAAAGCGGTGTGCGCAGATCATGCGTCACCATGGCCATCACTTCTTGTTTCAACATCTCCGCTTTGCGCCGTTCGCTGATGTCGTGAATGACGCAAAATGTGGTGTTTTCCTCTTTTGAGAAATGCGCGGACAGAAGCACGTGCACAATGCTTCCATCTGCCTTTTTCATTTTCAACTCGACGGGGCTGCTGTCACCTTCGTCTTTTAGATCGGAGAATATTTTCAGAACATCCTCGCGATTGTCTGCAACACAATCGGCAAAGTGTGTTCCCAGAAGACTCTCCTGTGTTCTACCTAAAACAGCCTGGCTGGCTGGATTTACTGCTGCGAACCTGCCGCCCGAATCTACAGAGCAAATAAAGTCCCGCGCATTGTCGATGATGGCACGCTCTTTTTTTGCAGCTTCCTTCATTGCCTGAGCCATATTGTGAAACGTTCTGTCGACTGTTGCAATCTCATCATTGCCTCCAAGCTGCGGATGCAATGCTACATCGGCAGCAAGCCGGACACTGTTTTCGTTCAAAATGCTGAGACGGTGCGCGATTGTTCGAGTTAGATAGAGCGCTACGGCAATGGCAATTATGGTATCGATCACGGCAATGAGGATCATCAATTGCCTCGACATCTCACGCAGCTTCGCCTGCTGCACGGCATCTTCTTCGGCTAACTTCTTTTGCTCTCGGGCGCTTTCCAGCAAACCTCCGCCAAGAATGTTTTTGACGTCCTTGCGAACGTCTTTCCACAGCCGCTTGCGCAGTTTTTGAACGGGATCGGGCCCTTCTTCCGGAATTTCTTCCAGCTGTCTGATAAGACCGAATGTTTTGTAAGCCGCATTCTCCGATTTGACGACTGTCTCATAGAGCTTCGCATCGTGCTCAACGGCTTGCTTCAAATTTTTGTAGTGTTGAGCGTGGCGGTCGTGCAAAATCTGCAATTTAGTGTCGCCGGTTTTGACTATGTGCTGCGGGTTATCCCTGCCGAATTCACCAATGTAGTCGTATACATCTTGCGACAGGACATTAATTGCGTCCGATATCTTTTTGGCACGAATCGACTCTGTAAGCAGCACTTCGGCATCATTTTCCAGCTTCGCCACCCAGAAAAGCGTTCCCAATTGCAGCACAAGCGGCACAAGCACCAGAGCCAGGACTTTTGTCGACAGTGATAAGCGAGGACGCCGCATTGTGAAACATATCTGTGAGGGTATACTCAGTATTATTACCATTGTCTCTAGTTGCAAAACGATGGCAAAAATACTGTTGGTCGAAGATGATCAGGATCTCTCAATGATGGTGAAAGCCGGATTGGAGGGCGAGCGGCACGTCGTTGAGATTGCATACGACGGCGAAGAGGCAATGCATCTCATCAAGAGCGAAGAATACGATGTTGTAGTCCTGGACTGGCAGTTGCCCAAACTTACTGGCATTGAAGTATTGAAGAACCTGCGCCAGATGAGCAAACCCGTGTCGGTGATCATGCTTACCGGTAAATCCGGCATCGATCACAAAGAGGAGGGCATCGACACAGGCGCCGATGATTATCTGACCAAACCTTTCGACATGCGCGAACTGCATGCCCGACTGAGAGCGCTGCTCAGGCGTCCCTCAGGCGCTTCAGGCATGACCGGCAACTGCCTGAAAGTTGCAGATCTGGAACTCGACCCTGTGAAGTATAGGTTGACAAGGGCTGGAAAGGACATACACCTGACGCCCAAGGATTTTGCCCTTCTTGAATTCTTCATGCGCAATCCCGATCATGTCTTCAGCGTCCAAACTATACTGTCTCGGGTCTGGAGCTACGAGTCCGACGCATCACCGGAAGGATTGCGCGCCGCCATCCGCCGCATTCGCAAAGCAGTGGATAAAAACGATGATCCTAGTGAGTCGATAATCGAAAACGTCGCCAGAGTCGGTTACAGGCTGCGCAAAACAGATCAGTAGAGTATTTAGAACTCTGCCACCAGACCGAAACAAGCAATCAGGATGATGAAGGCGAAGTAGAGCAAAAGGAACCACATCCAGCGAATGTTCAGCTCGATGTCGGACATTTTCTCTTTCTTTTCTACTGCCATGACTTCTTTCCTTTTTTAGACTTCCGAAACTATTACTTCGTTTCCGGTGCAGTGAGACCGCTCAACGATGCGATGAATTCTTTCGACTCAGAGATGAAGCGCTGGCGTTGCGGTTTTGCCAGCCAGAGGGCCAGAATACGACGTCTGTCTGTGCCCTTCTTCAAGGTGGGAGGCCGCTCGCCCAAAAGGCGCTCGCGAATCATGCGGTTGCCTTCGCGGTAGTA
Organism: bacterium; assembly: GCA_041911975.1. GTDB lineage: Bacteria > Cyanobacteriota > Vampirovibrionia > Obscuribacterales > Obscuribacteraceae > QKMZ01. The sequence continues at coordinate 6,883 of JAYRNY010001096.1, forward strand.
GCAGTCGCCGATTTGACAGCCGGTGACAACGACACCGTCGGCACCGGATTTGATGGCATTTTCAATCATCAGAGGTTGGATCATGCCTGAGCAAGGGAATTTGACTACCTTCATGCCCGGCACTTCTGTGCAACTGCCTGACTCGTCGACGATGCCGCTCAAGTCGCAAGCGCGTTCGCAGATAAGTGTGATTACTTTACTTTGAGCATCAGACATTGGTGTTACCCTTTCGCCTCCAGAAGAGCCTTAATCTTCGCGTTGACTTCCGCATCCGGAAGGTCAGGCAAATCGATTGCGTCGAATGCGCAAGCACCCACGCAAACTCCGCAGCCTGAGCAGCGGAAATCTTTTACTGTCGCCAGCAGCTTGAATCTGGAGCCGGCCGGTGCGGGCACCATTTCGATTGCTTGATACGGGCAGTCCTTGTAGCACAGAGAACCGCCGGTGCACTTGTTGAGCTCGCCTTCGGCGGTCTCGATTGCCGGCTGCTTGGGCATCATCAGCCAGG
>JAYRNY010001097.1:0-6375 GCA_041911975.1 bacterium
CCAGGAGGAATGTCCGATGACCACTTCGGCAACAAAAGAGCGAGTTTTTGCAAACGATAAGAAGTGCGACATAGTCCTGTATGATTTGCTGTCCAAAGGTGTGGTTCCGGAGTGGCTGATTCGAATCGGCATCAGGGCGATGCTAAGACAGAAGTTGGCAACACTGGCGGTCGAGGATGCGGTTCTTGCGCAACAGCTTACGCAGCGATTCGCGGAGGAGTTGAAATCGTATCCCATAGCTGTCGATACGGATTCGGCTAACACTCAACACTATGAAGTGCCGACGGAATTCTTCCAGCTTGTTCTCGGGCCAAACATGAAGTACAGCTGTTGCTTGTACGAGCAAGGAGACGATCTCGAAGCCGCTGAAAAGCGCATGCTAGAGGTTACCTGCCGCAGAGCGGACCTTCATGATGGTCATCGTATACTAGATCTTGGCTGCGGTTGGGGTTCATTCGCACTCCATGCGGCAGCGAAATTTCCGAATTCGAAGATCACCGCCGTTTCCAATTCACATTCGCAGAGACAATTCATCGAGCGGCAGTGTAGCGTGCGAAAGCTGAGCAACGTTCAGGTGCTTACCAGAGACATAAATTACCTCGAGTTTCCAGGCGGCTCCTTCGATAGGATAGTGTCGGTAGAGATGTTCGAGCATGCGAAAAACTATCAGAGGCTGCTTGAGAATATATCTGGATGGCTGAGCGACGATGGAAAACTATTCGTCCATATCTTTTCCCATGTTTTGCACCAGTATCATTTCGGAGAGAGCGAGGACGATTGGCTTGCTCGCTATTTCTTTAGCGGCGGCACGATGCCCTCGCATTGCCTGCTTTTTTGCTTCGACGAACATCTGCGGGTGAGCGAGTGCTGGCAGGTGAATGGAACACATTATCAAAAGACGGCGGAGGCATGGCTAGTGAACATGTCCTCCAATCGTGACAGAGTGATGAAAATTATTGCAAACACATATGGTCGCGACCAGGCGATGAGGTGGTGGATTTACTGGAGGCTATTCTTCCTGGCGTGCGCGGAGCTGTGGGGCTATGCCGGCGGCAAAGAATGGATTGTTTCTCACTACCGCTTTGAAAAGGCCGGCAGGCTGACGAACTGACATCATTGAAAACCCGATTTGCGCAGCTGTGATGCTCTCCGCATGATGTCGTGTTTCCAGGGTTCGCTTTTGGATGCAAGATTGCGCATCATCATACCCATGCGGGCGTTGTTTGCGAAATGCTCTTCATTGCGAATCAGGAAATCCCAGTAAAGTGAGTTGAACGGGCAGGAGTCATACTCTGTACTGGTCTCGGAGTTGAAGCGACACTGCTTGCAGTAGTTCGACATCTTCTTTATGTAATTTGCCGATGCGGCATACGGTTTTGTGCCAACGTAGCCACCATCTGCATGTAAAGTCATCCCGATAACATTTGGTACCATCACCCAGTCATAGCCGTCAATATACATGGAAGCAAACCAGTCGTTTGTTTGTAGTGGGTCTAGACCTGCTATGAGCGCGAAATTCCCGAGAAGCATCAAGCGCATTATGTGATGCGAATATGCGTATTTTATCGTCGTCCCAATCGCGTCTTTCAGACAACGCATTGATGTGTCTGCCGTCCAGAAAAACTCTGGCAGATTCTCTTTGGCATCGAGTTTGTTTAGGCTTTTGTATTCCGGCATCATTCGCCAGTAGACGCGCCAAATAAATTCTCGCCATCCGATCAGCTGTCTGACAAAGCCCTCAACTGACGATAGTCTGGCTTGCCCGCTTCGATAGCGACGTTCAGCCTCTTTGCACAATTCCAGGGGATGAAGCAAACATATATTGATGTAGGGTGATAGAACCGAGTGGTTGAGAAACGGCTCCCCTTCTATCATCGCGTCTTGATGGGGACCGAACTCATCCAATCTGTTCTCAAAGAAGTCTTCAGCAGCCAGGAGCGCATCTTCACGCGTGACGGCGTAAATCCAATCGTTTGTGTCGCCTGGATGATCGGGGAAATAGCGGTCAACCATCTGGATTACGGACTGAGTTATCTTGTCAGGAGGGAAGACTCTGACGGGATTGATGTGGAGTTTCTTACCAGGCGGCTCTCGATTCTCCTTGTCGTAATTCCAAGCTCCGCCTTCTGGCTCGTTGTGCGCATCGAGAAGAAGCTTGGTTTTCATTCGCATCTGGCGGTAGAATCGATCCATGGTCACTCGCGATTCTGATTTACTGTGCAGTTTCTCGAAATCCTCGAAGGATGAGAGAAAATTGCAGTGTGGAGTGATTTCATATTGGACGCCGTCGATCATGCCGGAAAGTCTTTCATCACCGCCAAATTCGGATTGCTGCATCCAGACGAATTTCTTTGGAGAATGCAGACTTATGTGTTGCCTGACAGCATCTTCGAATGCCGGATGCTGGCGATAATAGTCGACTTGCCATCCTTCGCTTTCGAGCAGCGCAGCGAAGTGCCGCATCGCTGAGTAAATCAGGACAAGCTTTTTCTTGTGATATCTCAACTGGTTGCCGCGCGAAATTGATTCGATCATCAGTACGCGAGCAGTCGTTTTGTCGACAGTGTACAAAGCAGTGTTGTTTAGCGAGCACTGATCGCCGGTTATCCAGACGGTGGTAAGCTTACTCATGAATTTCAGTCAGTGGGCTCTTTGACCAACCGGTAGCCACGATGTCTTTCGGTCTCAATTATCGATGGCCGGCCTGGAACATCGATCGATCGTCTCAGGAGCTTTATATGAGATCGCAGCGTATCGAGCGAAGCTACCGAGTCATCGTGCCAGACCCGCTCGAGCAGCGCCTCCGGCGTGAACAGCTGATTGGGATGACGAAGCAAGAACTCCAGTAGTTTGAGCACCATCGGTCTCAAACGCAACTCTTCGCCGTTGCGAGACACTGTGCCGCTTACGGGATCGAAGCTTATGTCACCGGCGCTCAGAACTGGTTCGGAGCATAGCGGCGGACGCCTTAATAGCGCTCGCAGGCGAGCAGCCAGTACTTTGTTCTCGAATGGTTTGGTGAGGTAATCATCCGCGCCGGCATCGAGACCGAATTCAGTATCGTCATCGGAAGTACGCGCCGTGAGCATCAAAATGGGCGTCTTGTTGCCTACTGAGCGCAGGGAGCGACATACTTCGATTCCACTCAGTCCGGGCATCATCCAGTCGAGCACTATGATGTCATACTTGTTGACTCTCAGGAGGTCTAGAGCGTCACGCCCGTTGCTGGCCAGCTGAACTGTGAAACCTCGACTCGAGAGCGTATGGACTAAGACCTCTGACATGTCCTCGTCGTCTTCAACTAGAAGTAATTTGGCCAAGCCCGTCTCCCTTAGCGATATTCAAATCAATGCCGGAAAAGAATGCAGCCAGCATAACGCTCGGAGCACACTATTTGAAGCATTTCATCCAGATCATAGTTTAATCAGCGAAAGTGAACTGCAAGTGAACGCTTGACAATCGTCGCTGAATCGCCAGGGCATTATCTGAATTGAGTGCGATGAGCAATGTTTCTCATCGCACTCAATTCAGTCGTCATCGGTCACCGGCTGCAACTTGTCATTTGCCGGCGCTTGGCTTGTGCTGGCTGTTTTTGGTCATTGACTCCATGTATGTCTTGATCTGATCGAAGAAATTCTGTCCGGATTTTCCTCCAGCAGTTTTTTTCTTGATCTCGTCGATTTGTTTGTGGAACGAATCGAAGTCTGCTTTCTTCCCGTAGCCTAGCTCTTGTGCATACTTGATTTGTGTATCTGCGTTGGCTACGAGTTTGGACAGTTCTGCATTCTCTTTCTCAGTTCGATTTTTCTTTTTGGAAAGTTCTTCCGCGCTTTCCAAATTGATTCGAGCGCCAACGACCGGCAGCGGAACCACAACGTCTGTTACAACTAGAGTATCGAGTGCGGTCTGAAGCACTCCTTTGGCTTCGCTGATCTTATTTTCGTCAATAAGCTTGGCTGCTTTCTTGAGTGCACTTGGGTATGTCGCAAGTGGAATGTTTGATGTGCTGATTACTGTTTCACTGGCCAGCCCAGACAGGATGTTTCTGGCGTCTTGCACTCTGCCTTCGTTCAAAGCTTTTTGAGCTTCTTGCCTGGCTTTTCTGATTGCATCAAGAGATCCATAGACGTCGTTGGTGACCACTCTTACGTCGATAGGAACCAAGGAAATCTTTGGATCGCGGGCTAAAACTATCTCGAGCTTTCCAGTTGCTCTTTCGACTGCAGCCAGAGCTTCCTTGTTCTTGCCCTCATCCAAGTGCTTCAGCGCATCCTGTGTTTCTCGCAGCGTTGAAACAGCTTCCGAGACTATTTCCTTTCGCTTATCCGTCGTTTTTTGCGCGGAGCGCTTGCTAGTTTCCACATTGGTTGCTTTTTCATCTGTCTTCTGCGCTGCAGCATAAGCCGCGTCGGCAATTGTTAGATGGCTTACACAAACTGTCGTCGCAATCAAGATTGGTAGTGATGTTTTGCAAATTCGAGAGTTGTAAGTTGCTGTAATCATCGTTTTTTCCTCCTTCATACGAGTCGAGCAGCAATTCGTATCCATCTATTTGAAAGATAATTTCCTGCAGGCGCTTTGCACAACAAATTTATGAACAGTTAAGAACTTGCTTGCGGATTCACGGAGCACGGCTTCTCATAAGTGTTTTTGCGGCAATGGATAGAAAGTTTTTCGCTTAAATTACACGAAAGAGCCTCGGGAGACCGAGGCCCTTGTCGTCGTTTTCCGGGCTTTGAAAAGGAGGCTCTTACCCGGTTGTGTCAGAGCTGTTCAATCCTTCTTAATCGGAATGCTCTTGATGGTCGCCTGAGCCTGCGCTGTTTTAGATAGCGATACATTGAGCACGCCGTTTTTAAAAGAGGCAGTGCATTGGTCTTGATCTACTTCGCAAGGAAGAGGAATCGAACGCGTAAACGCTCCATAACTGCGTTCCATGCGATACCATCCTTTGACGTTTTCTTCGCTATCCTGCTTTTTCTCTCCTTTTATTGTGAGCGAGTCTTTCGATAAAGAGACATCAATGTCTTTCTCGCTTAAGCCCGGCAACTCCGCGGAAATGCGTAGCTCTTTGTCGGTCTCTTGAACATCGATACGAGGTGTGATCCCACTATGCTCGAATGTGCTGAATGGAGAGAGTCCGAATTGATGACTCATCAACGGCATGTCCCAAGAACGAAAGAAATCATCAAAGAGTCGGTTCATGTCGCGTTGAAGTAGATAGGCTGGGTGCTCCTGCTCATCTTCTCTCCTGATTGCAACTTCGTTTCTCTTATTGAGCCATTTGGTTGGCAACAAATTGAAGGCCATATTACATTCCTCCTTCTTGCTTGATGATCACTTGAACATTGGCCTTTACTCGGCTGTGACGGTAATCTTCCTCGCCTGAGCTTTTACGGACTTTGGAAGAATCAGCTTCAGTACACCATTTTTCACAGTTGCCTGAATGCCGTCACGGTCTACTTCCTCCGACAGGACAAAGACGCGCCGATAGTTGCCCTCGGGGCATTCGCAATAGACAAGTCTGAGTCCTTCTTCGGTTTGAGGCGAGGTGAATCCGTGGATAGTCAGTACGTTTTTTTCCAGTGTTATGTCGATTGTGTTTTCATTAACCCCAGGCATATCAGCAAGAACAACTATGGTATGTTGTGTTTCAAACACGTCTGCTTTTGGTGTGAACACGCGACGGTTGCGTGTGGGCTCCCCACTTTGTGGATTGCTCAATTCTTCGTTTTTTCTTTCAGCAATTGCGCTGGTCATATCAAAAACCTCCATTTGACAAATCAGGATGCTTGGATGGATATCTTTTTGGGTAGATCGGCGGCGGCTCGCGGCAGCTCGATCTTCAACATGCCTTGGCTGAAGGAAGCGTGGACTTTTTCCGAGTCGACAGCGTAAGGCAGTTCTAGTGATCGCGTGAATTGTCCATATCCTCGTTCTTGCCGATGCCAGGTCTGTCCGTCTGTCAATTTGTCAGGCTCACGCTTCGTTTTCAGCGTCAGAGTCTGATTGATTACTTGAACATCGAGATCCTCCGGAGCAATTCCAGGCACCTCCGCTATGACGACGGCTTTGTCTTCGGAGGCCCAGACGTTGATGGGTGGAAACTCGGTTGGTCTGGACTCGGGCATGCTTGAAAGAAGTCTGTTCAGTCTTTGCTGCAGCATATTCATTTGCCCGACAGAGTCCCAGAGCGTTTGTGATGAGAGTTCTTGGAAATACATGAGTCAACGCCCTCCTATATAGGGTTGAATATTTTTCAATAACGACACCTTTATCTGGGGTCGGCATCGCTTTCGTGTCTATGTGTTCGCGCCGGCGTTGCATTCTGTTTTAAATTAAAACGACCGGTCGCGCTTGGTTGGGATTTCTACA
>JAYRNY010001098.1:0-3754 GCA_041911975.1 bacterium
GATTGTGCATTTGCTGTCATCGAGCTTGTAACGAATGCGTTTGATGGAAGAGCGCAGCGCCTCGCCGGTGGCATCGCTTTCGGAGTGCCAGACTCGCTCCAGCAGGGCATTATTGCTGAAGATCTGGTCCGGATGGCGCATGAAAAATTCGAGCAAGGCAAAGTCTCTTGGAAGCAGATGAATTTCCACTCCTCGCTTAGAAACTTTCCTTGTCGCCGGCTCGAGTATCAGGTCCTTAATTTGCAGCGTGTTAGCCGTCACTACCTGCGGTCGACGTAGAAGTGCCCGCAAGCGAGCCGACAACTCCCGCAAGTCGAATGGTTTGGTCAGATAGTCATCGGCGCCTGCATCCAGTCCTGATTCTTTGTCAGTGATTGTGCTGCGGGCCGTGAGAAAGAGAATCGGTGTTTTTCCACCCCGCGAGCGAAACTCCTTGAGAATATTCATTCCGGACAACCCGGGCAGGGACCAGTCCAGGATTATCAGGTCGTACGCGCAGCAGAGAAGTCGATCAAGACCTTCGCGGCCGTCCTTGAAATGCTCTACTGAATGTTGTTCCGATTTGAGAAATTCCGAGATCGCAAATACAAGATCGGCATCGTCCTCGACTAATAGAATCTTGGCCATGTTTTTCCGGCGACATCTCGTTTGGAATGAAAGCCAATCATAAACCATCTATTCGATCAATTCAGTCGTTGTTCACTGCAGATTGACACAAACAGCCTCCCGTAAGGAGGCTGTTTGCGGGCTCTGGTTTCTAGGCGAAAGAAAATGAACTGGCGATTTCGAGAAGAGGGCGCATGTTTTTTTGCCGGGGAGACGACCATGCGCCGCACTCTCGCTTTCTCCACAAACTAAGGATCGATGTCGCGATTTCCGGTCGGATAAAAGGTGGACTCGTCGTTGTGTCCTGACTGAAGATTCAAGTTGGGCCTAATTGTGCGATTGCCATAAGTCTCTATACTCGGTCCGAAGTCAAGCGTGTCGCCGCCAAGATTCAAGCCTACGCCTGCTCCTGCCGAGGAGTTTTCATTGAGGTCGAAATGCGCGCCTGACCTCACACCGAGGGCGTCTGCTATTCCGGTATTGGCTCCGGTGTATGCATTGAGACCATGAGGACCGATGCCGGCGCCGGCATCCGCCTGCACATTTACGGGCCAGACGCGGCCTCTTACATCGCCACTGACTCCAGTGTTGGTCCCCAAATTTGCTCCGAAGTCGGCGTCTCCATTGACGAGATTGAAGAAATTGGCTCCAGCGCCCACTTGGCTGTGCATGCCGTCTTCGGCAAAGCCGAGATTGGCGTTCGCTCGGGCGTGCAGAGGGCCGCCGTAGGGCATGAATTCTGCATTGACACCAGTGTTCTTGCCCAATGACACTTCCGTGCTGGCGACACCAACATTGACCCCGGTTTCCAGTGACCCATCTCTGACGCCCAGCTTGACTAAGCCCAGATCCAGTCCGTGGAACTCTCCTCTTTCTCTGTTATGAGCGGCGTCGTAGGCGGGTGAATAGGGAGGTTCTGGTGCAAAGGCACTCTGGGGCGCATAACCGGGATGGAGATTTTCTGTCGGTCTAATACCTGCAGCTTTTTCGTGCAGATATTCATTTCTGAGTTTGTCTATGGCTGCTTGCTGCCGCATCTCTGCGTCCATTTCTGCTTTCAATTCTGCTTTCAATTCTGCTTCTCTTTGCAGTTGCGCTTCTCTTTGCAGTTGCGCTTCTCTTTGCCGTTGCTCTTGAGCTCTTTTCTCCGCGGCGTCCTGCGCATCTACTTCTTTCATCGCCTTGGACCAGGCTTTCGGATCTTTTTTCAAGATCCTTTCTCTTTGATCCAGTGCCCAGTCCCAGGCGGCCGGATCGTCGCTTTTCCAGGCATCCCAGGCGGCATGAGCGGCATGCATGTCCTGCTCCAGGCGATGACCTTTGCTGTGGTGCGTTCCTTTTTCTGTCGTACTGCTTGCGTGTCCATCCATAAGACTTGATTCCTTGAATTGTGCTCAGGGGAAGATTGATTATTAGAGCCAGAAGAGGCTGTGGCCGGTTTGGTCGGCGCAATGCCTATGAATATCTTTCCGATAGGTTATGGCGGATTTGTGGCGATGTGAAAAGCCCTGAGATTCAGGGTTTTTGAATTTCGATGCTGAATTTTCGCCGCTCAGGATTGATCGCTTGCGGCAGTTTCCGTTTCCTCGAGCGAGGCCAGCGCCCTGGCAGATAGCGGCACGGTGAATACAAATGTGCTGCCCGGTTCATTTTCCAGGCACTCCACCTTGATACTGCCGCCGTGCAATTCAACGATTGCTTTGCAGATTGCCAGACCCAGTCCGGTGCCGCCCATCATTGTTGCGTCCGAATCTTGTACCTGCTGAAAGCGATTGAAGATAGCCGTCTGCATATTCTCCGGCACGCCGCGCCCTTGATCTTGAACTCGCACCACGGCATCTTTGTCTTCTATAACTGCGGACATCGTCACTGTGCCGCCTTCAGGCGAATACTTTATGGCATTAGTGGTCAAGTTCACCAGTACTTGGACCAGGCGATCCGGATCGGCAAAAATGTCTATGTCCGTATCCACGATGTTCATTTTTATGGACTTTTCTTCAGCCAAAGGCGCGATTACCTGAAGGCAGGAATCGAATAAGTTGGCGGCCGGGATTTCGGCTTTGTCAAGCTGCATTTTTCCGGCTCTGATTTTTTCAATTTCTAAAAGGTCATTTATTAGGGTGAGCATTCTTTTGCTCACCGCGTCTGCTCGTAAAACCATTCGCTGAGCCGATTCCGGCAGGTGGCCAGCTTTGCCGAGTACGAGCATCTCATGAAGGTTGCGAACTGCAGCAAGTGGTGTGCGCAGATCATGGCTGACCATGGCCATAACCTCTTGTTTCACTCTTTCAGCGTCTTTTCTTTCTGTTATGTCATGAAGAACACAGAAATAAGTCTTCTGCTCGTCTGACCAATAAGCGGAAAATAGAACATCTATTACAGTTGCGTCTTTCTTTATCAGCCGCGTTTCAAACGGTTCGTTTCTTTGGCTGTTCAAGAGATCTTCCATGCACGATTTGACATGCTCGCGGTCTTCGCGCGCAATCAAGTCAATGTAATACTTGCCTAAAAGCTCCTCCTGCGTATAGGCGAGCACCTTGACGGCTGCCGGGTTGATGGCTGTGAATTTGCCGGCTTTGTCTATCGAGCAGATCACGTCGCTGGCATTTTCTATCAAGGCACGCTCGGTGCGGGTGGCTTGAGCCAGAGCCTCGGCCATCGAGTGAAAAACTTGATCTACCCTAGCGATCTCGTCGTGCCCGGCAAGTACCGGAAGCAGCTGATCGTTGCGGGCCAGACGAAAGCTGTTCTCGGCCAGAACAGACAGCCGGCGAGTTATGCCTTTGCTGACAACGACAGCCAAAATCACAGTCAAAATAACGCCGAATACGATGCCAAAGGAGAGCTGCTGGCTAATCAGCTCTCGGTAATATGCCTGTCTTTTCGGGCTCCGGTCACCGATTTCGTGTTGACTCCTGGCCAGAGAAAGGAGCTCCGGCGAGACAATTTGCTTGATTTTCACATTTAGCGACTTTTGCAGGAGCATGCACTTTTCGAGATCGCCATTGTCGAATGCGGTCTTTATCGAATCGAGAGTTTTATTCGCCTCGCTTGCGCGTGCTTGCACTTCCTCCATCAATGCTGTCGCTTTTGCATCATCTTTGACCAGCTCTTTTACTCTTTGCATTTACGCAAATGTAATGCTTAC
>JAYRNY010001099.1:0-4163 GCA_041911975.1 bacterium
GCTTAAGGTCAGTCCTTCACGGGTATTAAATCCTAGTGAGTAGGTACCGCAAAAGCAAGCAGACTACGGCTATCGAGACGCAGACGCGAGAAACGGACACGAGGCATAAGGACCACTAATCGGGGCTTGAATGGCCGATAGGAACATCTTCTACCCTGAAATAACGGAAAAACGCGCTCAGGCGGAGGCGGACAACGGCGCACAGGGTGGAGTAGGCTCGATTTCCGATTTAGGATGGGGTCTTGTAGATAGCGCTCTGGCCCGTCCGTACAACGCCACAGCCGGGCTGGTACTGCCCAAGATAGACCTGTCGGCCAACTACAATCACAAGTCAATCGCGGGACAAATTGGCGACTTTGGCGGTAGTGTTGCAGATATCGTCGTGCTCTCGAAAGTAACAGGCTTCGCAGTAACAAAAGGACTCGGGCGGGCAGCACAAAAGGGGCTGATATCGGCTTCAGTTGCGGAAAGCCCTGTTCTAGCATCGACTCTTTCCTTGGGCTCAACCGGCGCTCTGTATGGTGGTGTCTTCACTCCTGGCTCGGGGACGGAACGCTTGAAGAATGCCACGGTCGGGCTGACTACATTCGCCACGATGGGTGCGACAACAGGTGCGATGGACAAATACAGTTTCCTGGGAAAAGCAGGAAGCCGCACACTCTTTCAAAACGTCGGTGTCGGAGGGCTGTCAGGATTGCCCGCTGGCTTTGTCGATGCTCAAGTGACTTCGCTCGTTAACGGTCGAGGCTTCAACACTGATGCTACGAGCATTGGCAAGACAATGGGATACTACGGACTCTTTGGCGCCACCATGGGTGGTGTTGCGCATGGAATTGAGCATGGCGTTCCAAAAGCAAGAGGATGGTTTGCAGAAAAATATGGTGGCAAAGCAGCAGAAACACCGTCAGCGAAAACAGCGGATGGCGTTCGAACCAGTGAAGCTGCAACTAACATTGAAGCAATTAGAGACGCAGAGCCTGCAACTACTGCAGAAAAACTTGTGGCGTCTACTCCAGCTGCCGCAGAAGTTAGACAGCCGGTCAAATTCAATATTCCCGAAACAGGCAATATAGAGCTAGGTCAAATGATGCGCGGACTTTCCTCGGCGGATCAAATCAGACTGGTGCAAGAGGTGATAGCCAGCCGCCCTAACGTTCCTGCCGGTAGTTGGATGAGGCTGATTGCCGAAGAAGACATGGCACAATTCCTGCGCGCAATAGACCAGATGTATCCAAAAACTGCGTTGCGAAACTCCCAGCATCTCATCGACACGCGAAATCTTCGCCCACCGACAGCCGATGGTACCATCAACTTCGAAGCGTGGGAAAAGGCTTTGGCGACCGTAAAAGCAGAGAAAGCGGCCGCAGCAAAGGCAGTGACGCCGAAGCCAGACGAGGTCACAGAAGTACAAGAGGTAAAACCTAAGCCGGACGAAGTGGTGCCCGAACTCAATAAAGCAGCGGAAAGACCGTTTGTCTATGAAGATGTGACGATGACGGTGAAAAATCCGGAGTTCTTGAAAGACGCAATTGCGAACAATGCAGACGGTGCTTTTGGTTCGACCGTGCTCAAGTTTGCAAACCGCTGGGCAACGATCATGGAGCAGAAGATGGCCGCAGGCGAAAAGCTCACGCCGGAAATGATCTACCAGGCAAGCAGAGAAACCAATATGGACGTGCGCAACTACCACGCTGACTATGCTCGCGGATTGCTTGCTCAAACGTGGGAGCACGGTGCTCAGCTCAATCGAACGCTAGCTGTTCACGAATCGGCTACGGGTCTTCAAGCGATAGCTAAGGCAGCAGATGAACTTACGCCTGCTCAAGCTGAGCAATTCAATATGTTCGGATCTGTACTGCAGTCAGTCTCGCGCTCACGTGCTGAAGCTATCGAGAGAGTTGCAGAAATGGATCCGGCTCACATCGATCCTGATGTACGACGCCTGCTTTCCAACTATCTGATTGAATCGCAAGGATTTTTGCGTAGCTTCGGAGTAGACGCCACAGAATCAGTTCAATCGATTGTCAATTCGATGCAGAACGTTCCAAAAGAACACGTCGCCACCTATGTTCATCATGCCGATCAATTTCACCACGACACCTTTGCGAAATCCGTGATGTTCGGAATGGATCAAGCGGTGGCGCTGGGCAATATTTTGCCAGGTACTCAGCAAGCATGGATTGACGCTCTAAGCAGCAAAATGCGAATTGTTTTTCCGGGCATCAAAGAATCCGAATGGGCGATATCGAAGTTGAATAAATAGCTAGTGATTGTTCCTCACGCGACGGACACTTCTTTCCGCTCGGTGACGGCGACTTATGTTCACGACCGACGGCTGAGTGCCGGGAAGCGAATAGAGATTGAAACTGGATTCGGTTTCTTGATTCACAGGTCGACCGGCGAATACTTCGGCGAGCAATTCTGCCGCATGAAGGCACTCTTCATATGAGTTCAACGCCGATGCGGAGATGCGTGCGGAACCTTTACTTTCATCCTGGCTGTAGCCGAGATGTTTCAAAACATGTGAAGGATGTCCGCTGGAGCAAGCGGAAACACTCGAGATACAAATTCCGGCATCGCTGGCAATATTTACGATGTCTTCGCCTATTACACCGGTAACGATTACGCTGACATGTCCGGGAATTCTCTTTTCTGAATCGAGTGCTCCGGTCAAAACGACGTTTGGCAATGCGGAAAATCTTTCAACAAAAACATTTTGAACTGCGCGCAAGTGCTCGTAGTTAGACTCATACTCAACATTCGCAACCTCAGCAGCCTCCCCAAGCGCAACAATATTGGCCACCGATTCGGTTCCGGGGAACAAACCTTTCTCCTGTCCGCCACCAAATACAATTGGGAAGATATCCGAACCTTCGCGAACAAATAAAGCACCGATGCCCTTAGGCGCATGCAGCTTGTGCCCGGTGATCGATAGCGCATCTACCCGCGTGCGCACAACATCGATCCTCAACTTGCCAGCGGCTTGCACTGCATCGGTATGAAAATAGATTCCGCGTTCTGCAGCCAATTGCGCGATGCGATCGATTGGTTGAATAGTGCCGACTTCATTGTTCGCCCACATTATCGAAATAATGCTGGTCTCTTCGGAAATCAGATTGACCAATTGATCGAAATCAATAAAACCTTCTTTGTCGACATCAACTAAATCAACTTTCCAGCCGCGCGCTTGTAGATGTTTCGCCGGTCCCAGCAAAGAAGAATGCTCGATGCCGGATGTGATGAGATGGCGGCCCAGTCCGTTTTCTTCGACGTATCTTGCACGTCCGAGAATACTAATGTTGTTGCTGTATGTGCCGCTCGGAGTGAAATATATTTCGCCGGGCTTGGCGCCAATCAATTCCGCAACTTGCTTGCGAGCTTTGTTGATTGCTTGCTTAGATTGCTGCCCAAGCGTGTGAATCGAACCTGGATTTCCAAATGCATCTCTTAAATATGGAAGCGCGGCTTCTAAAACTTCTTCACTGACCGGAGTGGTGGCACTGTTGTCCAAGTAGATCTTCGACATATCATTCCTTTTTATAATTCTGTTTTTAGAATCAAGCTCAGCAATCTGAGGTTCACGGTTTCTGAAGTCGCTTGAACTTCAATCCTGACCAAATCAATCAAGATTGTTCCATATTGCCACGCGGCGATCCGGATTTCAATTATTGACTACTCTAAACCCGCGAATTCTTGCAAAAATAGCCCAAACACATGACAAGCATCAGAGCGTCCTTCTCTTTACTTCACGAATAATAGAGTTTGGTTCCGCCGCAAGGGCGCATTCAATGCGCACCAACGAAGCCGGTCTAAGCACGGCGTGACGCTAGATCAAAGGCTCCGCTTAACTCGAGAAACCGATTCCCATCTTGTCCAGAATGCGCAGCAGTATATTTGGGTTTTCTCCCGCATCCACTTTTTGTAAAGATCGCGTCACGGCCGCTACAGACATTCCTCTTATAGGCTCCGGCGGATAAGGGAAAGGTTTGTCGGTCACCATCTTCAGTGACAGCAATTCGCTTTCCTTAGACAATGCCAAATGCGCCATGATTTTGCCGGCTAGACGAGTGGTACCTATTCCGTGTCCGGTGTAGCCGAGTCCGTAAATGACGCGACCGCCGTTTAACGTGCCAAAAAATGGCGTCAATCTTGTCGTCGATGCA
>JAYRNY010001100.1:0-2381 GCA_041911975.1 bacterium
TTATGAAGTAATGCACAGGCGCGATCTGGCGCTCAAAGATAACGACAAGATTCTCTCCATGTATCCTTGCGAGGAAGAGGCCCTGGATTTGCGGTCAGAAGCGTATCAAGCAGAAAAAAAAGCAGGAAAATCTGTGAGGGATCTGATCAAGCTGGTGCGTTCCGATACCGACCATTGGAATACGAGATTCAGACTGGCTTTTGCCTACATGGAAGCAGGCGATTATAAAGCCTCAAAGCGTGAATACACAGGTCTTTTGAAGGTTTATCCAAACTCCATCGAAGGTCTGACGGGTCGTGGTCAAGCTCATTTACGCGCCAAGGAATACAAAGAAGCTGTCGCGGATTACAGTCTAGCGATAAAGTGCGATCCAGATCGCAGTGCGAGCATGCATTACAAGCGTGGTCTGGCCTATGAAAAATTGGGCGAAAAAAAGAAGGCAGCTGAAGACATCGCGCTGTCGAAAAAGATGGGTTACGACCCGAAAGAGTTTTGAAGCCATGGACTGGCGAAATTCAAAACGAATTAACGAAAGAGACGAAATCAACTGCCACAAGACCCCGATGTCTATACCAAAGGCGGTTCTTCAATGAAGATGTGTCCAAGAACTGGAAGAAAACCCTCAAAAAGGAGAGGAACTCCATCACTTTCGGCAAAAAAATAGAACCACAGATCCAGGGCGAGCTGCTTGTCGTTACTAACACTCTGCTAGCCTCAAAGAAACGGCATACCTTACCAGCAGCAAATAAAGCTACCGCGTGATAAGGGGCAAACACATCTAAGCTTTGCGCAGACTCATAAGGCCTTGAATAATTAGAAATTTTTGGTTTGTCTACAACTGGCGAGAGCTTGTAGTATCGCACCCTTAGAGCCTCAGCGAGGACACAGGAATCCACGTCGCATGAAGTCCATTACGGTTCTCGTACCAGTCTATTGTCACGCAAATTGGCTCGAGACTGCACTTCTAAGTATTATTAATCAATCATGCTTTTCTGATGTTTCCGTGATCATAGGCGACGATTGTTCGACTGATAACAGTGTTGACATCGCGCGGAAAATTGCTGGCAAACACGATAATATCAAGATCCTCACGAATTCAAAAAACCTCGGGATCCTGGGAAATTACAAATCTCTCATCGAGCATGTTGAGACAGAATTCGTAACGATTTTGGAGGGAGACGATTTCTGGTGCTCTCCCGAGAAATTGAACCGCCAGTATGAGTATATGCGTGCTAATCCCGACGTCAATGGCAGCTTTGTCGAGTATTTTCTTTATCTCGAAGACACGGGCGCATCGCATACCGCACCGCATTGGGCATCAGGCAGATATAGAAAACTATCGACACTAGACCTTCTGGCCACAAACCCTTCGGCGTCCTTTTCTACTTGCATGTACAAGACAGCAGTGTTTCGCCGGTGCTTCAGCCGAGTCAAGAATATTAAGGCTGCAGATTGGATTACCAACATCCTAGTCTCTGAAGATTCCTACATGGGTTTCATACCAGGGCCGGCAGCCGTTTACAGATTGCATTCAAATGGCAGTTGGACCGGCCTCTCATCGCACGAGAAAAAATCGCTACTTAGCGAATCATTGCAAGCAGCGATGGAATGCCTGCCTGCTTCTTACCTTCCGTATCTAAGGGAACGGTCCAACTTCATCGCCGCGGGCGTCTCATAATGAATTCAGCCACTGTCTCCGTAATTCTGCCTTCATATAACCACGCCCGCTACCTGCTGGCGGCAGGCAATTCGGTCCTGGGTCAAACCTTTCGTGACTTTGAGTTAGTTGCAATCGACGATGCATCGACAGACGGATCGAGAGTCGTGCTGCAGCAGTTGCAGAACATCGACCCATTGAGAGTAAAAGCAATTTATCTTGATCAAAACATCGGCGGCCCAGCGGTCATCAACGAAGGCATTCGATTGAGCAAGGGAAAGTACATCGCAGTCTGCAATTCCGACGATGAATGGCTACCGAACAAGCTCGCAGAGCAAGTGCAATTGTTGGAAACTAACCCGCTCATAGGTGCGGCCTTCTCAGACGTGATCTGGATAGATAGCGCCGGAGACGAATTTATTACTCCGCCGATGGAGAATATCTTCTATCAGCACAATCGCTCTCGAGAACAATGGCTTCATACGCTTATAACAAGCGGAAATTGCCTTTGCCATCCTTCCAGTCTGATACGAAGGGAAGTTCACGAAGCGTGTGGCATCTACGACCCGCGTTACAGGCAACTGCACGACTACGAAATGTGGATACGGATTTGCCAGCAATATGAAATTTTCGTTTCCGCAGAACCAACCGTGCGTTTTCGTTATTTCGAAGATCAATCCAACGCCAGCGGACTGACACCTTCCAATTCGGTCAGAAACTCCAA
>JAYRNY010001101.1:0-5629 GCA_041911975.1 bacterium
AGACCTATACCGATTGCATCCATGAAATTTGCTCCTGAATTGGTTTTGGGCCCGGGGAATCCTGAGAGTTTTGAGAGTCGTAATTTGGTGACCGACCTCACCAGTTTAATCGATAAAAACCTATAAAATGGGGGTCTGCAAAATAGTTCTCTCAAATTTGATGGTTAGGAGAGCAAGACCCAAACATGAAGCACTTTGCCCACACGATGTTTGCGGCACTCCTTGCAATTATTGTCATGGCTCCGTCCGGTTTAACCCGGGAAAAGGGCAAGGATTGTTGGGTTTTGACACAACTCAACCCATATAGTCCATATTCACATTCGCAGATTGTGCTTATTTCTCCGCAAGGGGTCCAAATTTCAGCCAGTGACGTCAAATTTTTCATGCCGGCGCCGAAATATGATATCGCCATCTACAACATCACTACACAGAGATACTACGCGGCGCCCTTGAAAGAATGGTTGAGCAAGTATGGTGCAAGTCCTTTCTCCAAGACTGGAAAGTACATGCGGAAAATTGGTAGCGGCAAAGTTGCCGGTTTGAGCGCCGATCAGTACTACATGATGCACGGCCAGGGCAAGCAAGCAAAAAGGTTGCGTGAAGTGTGGGCTACGACTGCCCTTGGCACAGACAAGCAGGTATCTGAGATCTTGCAGCACTTGTGCGGATTGCCGGAAGGAAGTGTCACCGGAGTACCGTTGCGGGTAATCCGGGTGGTTGAGAACGGACGTGATGAAATGTTCATCGATACACTGTCGGTGAAGAATGTCGCCACGCCAAAGAACGCTTTTAAGCAGCCGACCGGATACACCAAAGTCAAAAGCCAGCTTGAGCTAATGATAAATTATGGACAGAACAGTGAATTGAAAGACCTTTTAGAGGGTACTACAAATAGTAGAAAGTGAGAGCAGGCGGACTCTTTGAGTCATTCGAATTGACTGGCTCCTACTTTCGGGAATCCCGGATGCGTTTGCTCAATTAGGTATTAATGCCGGACGAGCCAATTACGCCGACCAGGGAGATGCGGGTCTCAAACCCCATGTCCGACACCAATCCGGTGCCGGACATTGTGATTGGACCTGAGTCAGTCAACCGGAATCTAACGCGCTATACGGAAAAGACTATTCTGGCTGACCGCTGGGAAGTGCAGGAGTTTCTTGGCGAAGGCGGCATGAGCGCCGTCTACAAGACCAAGCACCTGGCGATGGGGCGCTTTGCAGCAGCAAAAATTCTGCATTCTCACTTGTCCGTCAACGATAAGCATTTGCAGCGGTTTCAGCGTGAAGCGCAGGCGGCAAGCGCGCTGTCTCATCCGAATGTAATCAGTGTCTACGACTGCGGTGTTACTCCCGATGGGCGTCCATTCATACTCATGGAATACCTGCAAGGCAAAAGTCTTGCCGATGAAGTTAGAGACAAAGGCGCGATGCCACTCGAACGTGCTCTAGAGATCTTTCTTGCTGTTTGCGATGGTATGGCGCATGCACATGAAAAGGGAATTGTTCACCGTGATCTCAAGCCCAGCAACGTCATGCTCATCATCGATGCTGACAAAAATGAACAAGCTAAGATTGTGGACTTCGGCATCGCTCGCATGATTCCGAGAGAAGGCGCCGAGGGTGAAGCAATGCATCAGTTGACTCAAACTGGAGAGGTCTTCGGCAGTCCACTATATATGAGTCCCGAACAGTGTCTTGGTAAAAACCTGGATCAGCGCTCGGACATCTATGCAATGGGATGTTTGATGTATGAGGTGCTGGCCGGCTATCCACCGCTCAAAGGAGAAAGTTTTCTTGAGACACTGCATATGCAACTCGAGCAGGTGCCGAAACCATACTTAAAGGGCGGACTATCTAATTCGAAAGCGCGGATGGTCGAGGGTGTCGTATTGAAGTGTCTGGCCAAGGACCCGGTAGAAAGATACGGCAGCATGCGTGAGCTGCGCCGCGATCTCGCCAGCGCGGCTGGAGATCATGCATGGTTCAATATTTGGAGAACCCAGGCTGGACGAGAGTTGTTCACGCGTTTTCGCAGCGAGAAAAAGGAAGAGCTGGCGAAGCTCAACTTGATTGCAGTAGTGGCAGCAATTGTTTTCCCTGCTTCTCTTCTGCTCTTCTGGGCAGCGAACATCTCCTGGCAATTCGATCAGGTTCCGACTGGAATCAATCAAATGCACAACAATTACTGGCCGAGACCGTACTTGAAGAAAGTTCCGCCAAGACTTTCTACGGATACAGAGAAAGGTGGTTTGAGCATTGTTGGTATCAAACAAGCAAGGCTTGAGTATGAGAAAGAGCCGATCACCGGAGCTGAAGCATACACAGCTTTACTGCACAAAGGAAGCATGGAGTTGATGGCGAATGGTGAATACAGCAAGGCAATTGGTTATTTGAACACACTTTTACCGTTGAGATTGCGCCAATATGGAGAGGCGGATTCGGAAATCTGGCTTATCCGCCTGGCTACCGCAAAGTGCCTTTACTTCCTGGGCAAATACGAAGAAGCGGCCAGAATGTATGCACTCTCTTTTACAGTGCCTTTCGAGTCCCCCTTGTTGAAAGACAAGGACGAGTATATGGAAGGTTTTGGCATCTACGGTGAAATACTTATGCAAGCAGACTCTCCGGACTTTGAGAAGATTGCCTACATCAATGATCTGGCTGCTAAATGGGCTCTATCCAGTGCGAAGATTGCGATTAACACAAGGCCAGACATAGGCGCATATCTTCATTTCGCGAACTTGAGAGCTGATGCCTTGAGGATGTTGGGTGATCCGTCAAAACCGAGTGAAAAGACACTTGTTGCGCGCATGAATGAGATTACAGCTGCAGACGAAGACTACGAAGACAGGACACGTGGAAGAGGGGATGAGCATATTGGCTCCTTGAAGAGAAATTCGCCAATTCTCTGGCCGACTCACAAGCTATACAAAGACATAAAAGCGCAGATGGAAGGCGCAAGTGATCTGCAGCAGGTTATGTACTGTTGGGGAAAAGGCTGTCTCTATCAAAAGTTTGAAGTCAATCAAGCACTTCATTGTCACAAGAGAGCCCTCGCACATGTCTCAGGCGCTCAGTTTGACGGCAGCAAAGAAATAGAGGCGCAGATACGCAAAGACCTCGTCTTATTGGAAGAAAAATCAAATCCAATAGCAGCCGTTTTTGAAAAGTACAAGGTTGTGCAACTCTGGAACGACAGAACGAAATAGTCGAATAGGCGACACTTCAATTGGCGTTTGCAAGAGAGATTGAAACTTAGCAGCACAAAGTAATAAAAGCCCCCGACGGTAGCCATTTTTGGTATAACTCAAGGCTTCATAAGCGGAGCGGAGGAGATTGTCATGCTTACTTTGATGAAGCCGGAAATCGAGCAATATGCCCGTCAGAAGACAGCGTCTCATGGCGACCTGCTTGAAAAACTGGCGACTGAAACCCAGGAAACCATGGAGTGGCCGGAGATGCTCACCGGACCTTTGGAAGGGCGTTTCCTGAAACAAATGGTGATGATTTCGGGTGCCAAGAGAATCCTTGAAGTCGGGATGTACACTGGCTACTCGGCACTTTCGATGGCTGAAGGTCTGCCGGACGGCGGAGAGTTGATAACTCTTGAGATCAACGACAAAGCCATCGCATTCGCCAGCCGCTATTTCGAAAGCAGCCCTCACGGCAAGAAAATCAAAATCATGAAAGGCGCTGGTCTTGATTCAATCAAGCAATTGACCGGCGAATTCGATTTTGTCTTCATTGATGCCGACAAGGTTAATTACAGCAACTACTACGAAGCAATCTTGCCGAAGCTCAAAAAAGGCGGCGTGATTCTCGTGGACAATGTTCTTTACAGTGGGGAAGTGCTTGACCCGCAAAGCGAAAATGCCAAAGCAATTCACGCATTCAACGAGCTGGTCAGCAAAGATACGCGCGTTGAAAAAGTGTTGCTCACGATTCGCGACGGTGTTTATTTCATCGTTAAGAAGTAGTTTTTTGTGGCGGCGCATTGCCTGCGCCCTTCTGCGAAATAGAAATAGGAAATTTGAAGAGAGGATTTTGGAATGAAACGCACCAGAGTGGTTGAAGCACTTGATGCAAAAATGATCGGCGAAAAAATCAAGCTTTGCGGATGGGTTCGCACCAGGCGCGATTCCAAAGGCGGTTTTTCTTTCTTCGAATTGAACGATGGTTCGTCAATGAAGTCGGTGCAGATTGTTGCAGCGGCTGAATTGCCGAATTACGAGTCAGAACTCATGAAAGCCGGTATTGGGTCCAGCATCGAGGTTTACGGTGATGTCGTCGAATCGCTCGGCAAGGGACAGGCAACAGAAGTAAAAGCGAGCGAAATTCGCGTGCTTGGTTATGCAGATCCGGCGACGTTTCCTTTGCAAAAGAAAGGAACATCGTTTGAATACTTGCGAACAATTGCTCACCTTCGCCCTCGGACAAATACATTTGGTGCGGTTGCCCGCGTACGCAACGAGATTTGCAAATCGATCCACAACTTCTTCCAGTCTCGCGGATTCATTTATGTCCACTCGCCGATCATCACCGCGAGCGATTGCGAAGGTGCTGGACAAATGTTCCACGTTACCACTCTAGACCTTCTGAAAGTTCCCACGAAAAACGGCGAGGGCGCACCGGAAGTCGATTACGAACAAGACTTCTTCGGCAAGGCAACTAGTTTGACAGTCAGCGGACAATTGGAAGCTGAAGTATATGCCACTGCACTTAGTGACGTTTACACATTTGGGCCAACCTTTCGCGCGGAAAACTCCAACACCTCTCGCCATCTGGCAGAATTCTGGATGGTAGAGCCGGAGATGGCTTTCTGCGATCTGGAAGGCAACATGGATTGCGCCGAAGCATTCCTCAAGACGATCTTCACCGACGTAATGACTAACTGCGCAGATGATATGGCATTCTTCAACGAGCGCATCGACAAGACTGTTTTGGAAACATTGACAGGCATCGTCAACAGCAAATTCGAGCGCCTGTCATACACAGAAGCAGTTGATGTTCTCAAAAAATCGGGCGCGACTTTCGAGTTTCCAGTCGAATGGGGCATCGATTTGCAGTCAGAGCATGAGCGCTATTTGACGGAGCAAGTCTATAAGAAGCCGGTGATTCTCTATGACTATCCGAAGGACATCAAAGCCTTCTACATGCGCATGAACGAAGACGGAAAGACCGTCCGCGCAATGGATGTGTTGGTTCCGAAAGTCGGTGAAATCATCGGCGGCAGCCAGCGCGAAGAGCGCCTGGAAAAACTGGAACAACGCATGATTGATTGCGGATTGCCGCCGGAAGAATACTGGTGGTACCTCGATCTCAGAAGATTCGGAACCGTGCCGCACGCAGGTTTTGGACTCGGTCTTGAACGTACAGTTCAATTCGTCACCGGCATGGGCAACATTCGCGATGTCATTCCATTCCCCCGCGTACCGAAGAGCGCCGAGTTTTAGATCTAATCAATGGCGTCCGAAGACGACAGAAAGGATTTTTATTCGCGGATTGCATCGAATTACGATGCTTGCGTAACCACGGATGTGGGATACGATGCGCATTTGCGAGTGCCGAATAAGCTTGTGGAACTTTATGGAAAGCCAGAGGCCAAGGTTCTCGATCTTGGTTGTGGAACT
>JAYRNY010001102.1:0-4645 GCA_041911975.1 bacterium
GTAATGACAAATGATGCTGTAACTTGTGACGCGGCAAGAGCAACGAACACAGGAACAAACGCCCATGCAGAGCACCAAATAAGCCACCGCTTTTCTGCTGCCGGTCTGAACGAAAATCCAATCAGCGCCAGCACGACTACTGAATAAATATCAGCCATCATTCCGCCATCTCTTGGTCCCTCGCACTCTTGAATGGGCAGCGCAGTGCTGGTGAAATTCACTAACATCATGAGCGCATCGATAATCTGCGGAGTCGGCAATCCGTATCTCCACTCATCGTACACACTGCGAGCCGTCAGCTGGGGCATCTTCCAGGCGAAACATAGATATAGCAAACCAACAAGCACAAAGCCGCCGACCACATACGGCATGAGTCTATTTTTTCGCTCTTTCAAACCGAGCAAGACAGCGTCGGCGCCGAGCAACACCGCAGTCAATGGAAGTGTCCATACCATAAGAGTTCTGATGGCAGCCCAGGCAACAACAAAAACTTTTCTTCCTGAATCCAACGCATTGATCAGTGCGATGCTGCCCAACAATGCCAAAAAGCTTCCCAACGTGTACATGCGCACAAGCTGGCAATAATGCACTTCCATAGGAGAAATTGCCATCGCCGTTGCCGCGACAAGTCCGACTCTTTTGCCGGCGACAAGCTGCCCAAGATAGTAAGTAAGAATGATGTTGGCAGTCCCGAAGATGACGGACAGAAGCCGCAGCCATTCCTCACTATTGCCGAAACTCATCCAGAATTTCAAAACGAGGAAATAAACAGGACGAATCGAGTCGAAAGCAATTAATTCCGGATCGCCTTTTCCGTTCGCGACAAGAACGCTATAAATCTCATCGCCAAATAGGCCATAGCGACCCAGGTCGTGCAAACGCAACACCAGGCCAACAGCAACTATTGCCAGTAGGATACACAATGACAGCGCTGTTCGCTTTTCCGGACGATTGGAGAGCAAATCCGACCAGAGACTTTTGCCCGGTATGCTGCCGACATTTTCAAAATCGTGACCTGTCAACTGAAACGCCCCGGCACCTTCGACTGCCGACTATAGTAATTTTTTCAACAGGGCGCAATGTGGATTGATTAAAGATCCCTATTTCAATGTAGGGGCAAGCGAAGGGCGCCGATTAGGCGGACGAAGCGAGTGACGGACGCACGAAGGGTGAAGCGGCGCAAAGCCCGGAGCGCTTACAAAAAAGACGCAGAGAGAGCAGTTGGATCCGGCTGCCCTCTCTTACGAATTGATTATTTCTTGCTGGTCAGACTTCAGACAGGCGGACCTCTTTCCTCGGCCAATCGAAGTTTTAAGGCTGAAAAACTCTTGATCATCATGTAGCTCCGAGAGTGATACGTGATTGTGTCTATTGAGTGTTTTCACAATGCAAATAAAGACCGATGTTGACTCACCGCTTGGTCGTTCGACAGAGCGGCAGTATATAGGGTTAAGCGACCCACGCAGGTCTCACTTGCATTCTTCAACTAAACCACGCTGATCGGCCGTTGTCAAGCATTTTCAAAAGCGCCACCCAGTGCGGGTTTCAGGACGAAACCCCACAGGCTGGCGCTTTCCGGGCGCGCCACAATTTGACACCAAATTCGGTATCATTGCAATTGTGTGCGTCTTACTTAGCGTTCGATAAGCGCCATTCGACTTGCTTCATATCTTTCCCCTGATGTTTTCTGAGCCAGTCTATCGAGTGATTCCAAATCTTCTTCATCAAGTTTCAGCGTGAATGACGCAGAGTTTTCTTCCAGGTACTTAACTCTCTTCGTACCTGGAATCGGCACGATGTCTTTGCCCATCATGAGCAACCAGGCGATTGCAACTTGCGCGGGAGTGGCGGCATATTTCCCGGCGACTTTCTTTACCTGCTCTACCAGCTCCAAGTTCTTCTTGAAATTGGCGCCCTGATAGCGAGGATCGTTTCTCCTGTAATCGCCTTCGGGAATCTCATCGAACGATTTGATTTGCCCGGTGAGAAAACCGCGCCCAACCGGAGAATAGGCGACAAGCCCGATACCCAACTCGCGCACGCAAGGAATAATGCGCTCTTCCAGACCTCTTTCCCACAGCGAATATTCCGACTGCAACGCAGAAATTGGATACTCTTTGCACGCGCGTCTGAGCGTATCGGGTCCGGCTTCGGACAAACCGAGATAACGGATTTTTCCCGCCTCCACTAGTTCCGACATTGCGCCGACCGTTTCCTCAATAGGAATTTTCGGATCGACGCGGTGTTGGTAGAAGAGATCTATGTATTCAATCCCCAATCTCTGCAATGATTCGTCGGCGACTTCCTTGACGCGCTTTGGATGGCTGTCGGGGCCTCTGGTGACGCCGTTTTCAATTTTGAAACCAAACTTGGTGGCAACAATTGCTTTGTCTCGACGGCCTTTTAACGCGCGACCGACAAGCTCTTCATTTGTGTAAGGTCCATAGACTTCAGCCGTATCCAGGAAATTGACGCCAATATCGAGCGCACGATGAATGGTGCGAATTCCTTCGGCTTCGTCGGGCGTGCCATACGCCCAGGTCATACTCATGCAGCCGAGTCCGATAGCGGAAACCTTCAGCCCCTGGGTGCCTAGATCTCTGTATTCCATGCGATGCCCTCCGAACCGAATGACAAAATTTGCCGCGCCGGCGGCAACCCTAGGAGACTTTGATTATCCCCCAAATGCCACGCCGATAAATGAACGACAACGTGATAAACCCAGACAGGGTTGTGCCAGAGGTTGAAAATTGAGATATTCCAATTACATGCGCCCACCCTGGCAGCGCCGGCGACTTGCCGACGCAACGGGCGGCATAAATGCCGCCCGCCACGGTTTGAGAATAATGTCTCGGGACAAACAAATCAGATATGATCTACAGACACTGCAGGCAAGAAAAATGACCGAAGACCAACCGGCTCCGGACACCACTGAAAAGAAGAAGAAGAATGAAGAGCTGTTTGAAAAACAAACGGCGACCGGCTCCTTCGACAGCCTCTCAAAGTCTTCCAAAACGATGCTGCAAAAAGCACCAGTGACTGCTGCACTTTTCGCCGCAAACATGATCGTTTTTCTTATGCTCGTTTTCTCGACGGCGAAGAGCTTTCGGTCCATCCTTGTTCCTGCAGAACAAACGCTCATCGATTGGAGCGCCAACTACGGTCCGCTGACATTGGGCGGCGAACCGTGGAGGATTGTCAGCAACACTTTTCTGCACGCCAGCATTTTGCATCTCGCACTCAATCTGTACGTGCTGTTCAACCTAGGACCATACGCTGAAAGCCTTCTGGGCAGCCGCAGGATGTTTGCGCTCTACATGCTCTCAGGCGTTACCGGCTCGCTTTCCAGCTTAATCTGGAATCCTTTCAATGTCAGCGCTGGAGCGTCTGGGGCGCTTTTTGGACTTTTCGGCTGTTTCGTTGAAGAGTCTGTTCTTGGCAGTGGATTTTCTCTGAAGGAAGTTCTTCGCCCGGCTCGCGTCATTTTGATGATTGCTGTTGTGATCAGTTGCGTATACGGCGCATTCATGCCCGGCATCGATAACGCGGCCCACCTGGGAGGTTTTCTCGCGGGCGCTCTGCTTTCCAATTACTTCAGGCAGGACGTAAAATTGCCGTGGAATAATCGCGACAGCGCCGCCGTGGGAATGGCGCTGACAATTCTCATTTTCGGCACCAGCGCAGAATACTTTTGGTTGCGCAGCAATTCGCAGTTTCTTGCCATGCTCGACTATCAGAACGCGCTACCCTTGCTAAAGGACAAGAAGTATCAAGAGGCGCTGACCTACCTGAATGCAGCCGCAGATCGATACAAGGACTTCGACGTATTCATAAGGCGAGCAAATGCGTTGTTCAAACTGGGACGATTTGAAGACGCCCTGGAAGACTGCGATAACGCTCTGTCTCTCGAGCCTGATAATCCGGAAGGATACCTGGAACGTGGCTTGATACATCACGGACAGAATAATGAAGGGTTAGCGATCGAAGACATCAATAAAGCCCTGCAACTGGATGACAAAAATCCCCTTGCTTACAACAACAGAGCCTGGTCATACGCTTGCCTGGGCAGTTGGGAAACAGCTATCGAAGACTGCAACAAAGCACTCGCTATCGCGCCGGATTTGGCAGTGGTACTGGACACACGCGGGTTGTGCTATCTCCAAATGGGTGAAACCCAACTGGCAGCCGACGATCTCCGGAAAGCGATGAAAGTGGCTCCGGAAGACGGTGCGGCTTATTTTCACATGGCTCTTGTAAACGAGAAATTGGGCAAGGCAAAAGAAGCAGAAGCCAATCGACTGGAAGCGCAAAGATTGCGATACGAACCGGAGTCATGGGAAACCAGTCTGAATGCTGAAGGCGCCCAGCATTAACCTTAAACCGTGTTGTCATGCAGACATCGACTGTGGTGGGCGGGTTAAAATGACGCCTACTTGAGCGGGCTCCGGCGCTCGTCTTGTAAGACACGGCGAGGCATCGCCGGCAATCCCATTGTAAGGAGAAATCACTCATGCAAAAGAAGTGGATTCCAGGCGGCTACCAAATCGTAACTCCCTATCTGACAATCCGGGATGCTGCAGGCTTTATCAAATTCGTAGAAAAAACTTTCGGTGGCGTTTCCACTGAATGCTTGAAGACGGATGAC
>JAYRNY010001103.1:0-4412 GCA_041911975.1 bacterium
CATCCGGTTCTTGCACACGACCTGAACAAGCTTGGTTTTGCCGTTGATTTCAGTTCTCGTCTTTCGGTTTCTGCCGCCAGGCAGGATGCTGACCTGGAATTGTTGAGAAAAATAGCCGAGACAAAGACGCGCCCCCCCTCACATCGAGCAGAGGCAATCGCGACTCTATGCCGACTGGCGGGGTCCTCGGATCGCGGCGCGAAAAATCTCTACGTTGGTCATTTGGGGGAGTTATTGGAAAAGTGTCCGGGCAATCTGGAAGTATTGCGGCTATACGTTGAAACGGCTCGACACGCCGGAAAGACTGCGCTGGCAATCGCCAATACAAAACAATGGATCAGCAAGGAGACAAACCCTTCCATTGTGGAAGCGGCAAATCTTCTTTTAGGCACCCTCTATAGCAGCAACGGTAATTTTGAAGAAGCGGTGCAGGTTCTAACAAAGAAGAACAGTAATGAATTTCCACAATCGGTCGCCGATGCTTATGTAACCGCCCTGATTCAAAAGGGTGAAAAGCCGAAGGCGGAGGCATTTGCAGACTCTTATTTCGCAACCAACAGACCTTCCGTGGCAGCACTGTCCCTGAAAGCGCAAATGCTCTGGGCGAAGAAAAAATACAGCGATGCGGCGGTTCTTTTAAAGAATTACCCCTGGCATTTAAAAGAAGAAGAATGGCGGCGCGAGATTTATCCGGCTTTCAAACTTTCTCTTGCCGGGCACTGGCAAGATACAGCGCAGGCAGTAAGAGCATTAGCTAAAGAGGGTTTCGCCGAGCCGTCCGATATCGGCGAACTAGCACGGTCATTTTCCTTTTTCGGTCGCAGCGATGTCGGTTTCGAAGTTTTAAACACTGTGCTATCGAGCTCATTCAGCGGGCACGAACTCAATTTCTTGAATCTCTCCACCATGGCATATACGCTCTTGCAGAAATCAGAAAACGAGAAGATTGCGCTCAAATGGATTCAAGAAAAAGTGCCGCCGCAGTTTTACACGCCTCTGGCCATGTTCGCTTTTCAAAATGCCGCGTACTCACTTTTGTGGAAGCTCGTGCCGGCAAATCCGGAAGGCGTAGGCTCCGAATACGTGTGGCTGACACGCGCTGCCTCAATGCCCATGCAGAAGAATTTGAGCCAGGCAGAGAATCGCTTGCTCATCCAGCACTACTCGAAAAATGACGATGATGCTCTCTTTCAAATCGGAAAATGTCTAATTGGCGTAACCGACACAAGGACAATCATGGAAAAGAGGATAAACGTGCGCGAACTTTGTGATCTATCGTACTTCATAGGTTCGCGTGACGCCTATTTGGGAGACCAGACAGCAGCGGCGAAGTGGTATCACATGGCACTGGAAACAGGCGTAAACAAAGCCTCGGAATCAGCGCGCAATGCTGAGGCGATTCGCCGTCTTTCGCAATTCTATCCGGATTGGACTGAACGCTATTGATTGATGATCAACGTGAATTTGCGGTCTTGACCAGCGTCACTGCTTGACGCGGTAAGCAACTTCTTCGCCGAGTTTGTCCACATCTTTACGCAATTGCTCTTCGGCATTTTGCTCGAGCGAACCGCCGTTTGCAATCGCCAGCGAGCGCTCTTTTTTCTGCAAATCCGATGCGCGTAATTTCAAGTGATTGTAATCCGCTTCTGTGATATTCCCTTTCGACTTGGCGTCATCGAGGAATTTGTTCATATCGCTGAATATAGTTGTGAGCGGCGGCTGCGCAGGCGTGGGATTTTGCGAGCCTTGATTGACGATCACTATGGGCGCCTGATAGCCAAAACCAACCGGTCTGGGCAGCCACGGATAGTAGTATCCGGAAGGCGCCTTCCAGACATTAAGACGCGCATTGCCGATGTTTATCCCAAAGTATCCGCCGTTGATCGGAACCGGCATGCCCATTGCTGGATACCCTGCATACGGGTTGACGCCGAATCCAGAGCTGGGAACGAGCCCTGCATTGTATGGATTATACGGATTAACATTGTACGGATTGTATGGATTTACATTGTATGGATTGTACGGATTCACACCGTATGGATTTACTGTGTAAGGATTCGCATACGGAGTCACATATGTAGGTTGACGTGTACCCCCTATGCCAAAGCGAACCCCCTGCCCGAAAGTCGGCACTTGCGCGGAGGCGAGAGTGACGAGAACCGTAGACAAGACGAGGTTTCTCATATGCGTTTCCTCAAAATTCTTCTTAGTTCTACCAGTATAAGGCCGGAATTAGGAAGGACAGCCTGGAAGGCTGATTCACAGGTAGTTAGACTACGATTCGTGAACCTTAGTTCCCCTGTAAATCAGGTTCGCTGCGATCGCGGCCGCCGGGGAAAAACTGATGGTTCATTTCCTCTGCTGAGATATGCAGGCAAATCAGACTCCAGAAGCAAATAAAACCAATGGAATGCACATTGTAGACACCGACGGGCGGCAAGTGATGCGCAGTAAGAAGCGAAATGCAGCCGGGGACCATGAGAATCAGACAGAAAATCGACAATTTCTTGCACACGTTCAAGAGTGGCTTGCCTTGCTTGGCGCCCCTCAAATGACAGGCATAACCAATCGCGCCGACAATGAGCGCCATGAACAGTCCATGCAGTCCTGCGTCGAAAACAACATGGCAGAAAATTGCGCCCAGGGCCTGCATGCACGCATCGACTGTCTGCTGAAAACTAAATGTTGTGCTTGTTTCCATAGTTAATTGCTGGCCGGTCAAGAAGACTCATTAAGACTCCAAAATGATAACCGACAAAGGCAAATTCAGCATTGACAATCTCACAGAATTCGATGCGAGAGCCGCAAAGTCCAGCCAGTTAATCATCTAAGGCTTTACTCAGGCTTCTTGGCCAGATGCAACGCCCGGCCAATGTTGATAAAAGCCGCTGCCAAAACAGGATCAATAGTGATTGCCTTGCGCCAGCTTTCAATAGCCTCATCCGTGTTGCCTCTCCGCATAAGAATTAAGCCCAGGTTATTGTAAGCAAACGCGTCCTGGGGATTATAGCGAATCGCTTCAATCAGCGCCTTTTCGGCATTGTCGACTTCGCCTTTGCGATAAAGAGCGGTGCCGAGATTGTAGTAGGCTTCGGCATAATCGGGTTTTATTCTGAGCGCTTGTTGAAAGACAGAGATGGACTCCGGAATGTGCTTTTCCTGATAAAGGGCGATGCCCAGATGGTTTCGAGCCTGCGCAAAATTGGGCTCTATGGTCAATGCTTTGTTGAAGATCTGCTCGGCAGGCTCGATCTTGCCCTGCCGAAGGTAAGTCAGCCCCAATTGATTCAGTACTTCGGGATTATCCGGATGGTCCTTCAAAAGCTCATTACAAAGCTTTTCCGCCTCCGTAAGATTGTGCAAATCTCGAAAGACAGCGACGACACGCAGCTTCAATCCCAATGACTTGTCGCCCAATTTCTTAGCTTCGCGATACTCGATAAGGGCTTCCTCCGAGCGCTTGATCATATTGAGCGTGTCGCCAAGATCGCGGTGATAATCGGCATCATCAGGCTTCTCCTTGAGCGCTGACTGATACTCGACCACGGCCTGGTCGTAGGCACGTCGAATCGTATAGAGATGCCCCAGGTTGTAATGAACCTCAGCGTAATTAGGCCGAAAATTGAGCGCCTGGAAAAAACACTTGAGCGCATCATCAATCTCTCCCTTGGAAAGAAAGGCGCAACCCAACTTGTTACGCAGCTCGGCGTTGAGCGGCTCGGCTTCAATCTCCTTTTGTAGGGCTTCTATTGAATGGTCTATTTCGCTCAAGCGCCTTTCACAAAGCGCCAAATTCTCTTTCGCCTGAGCATTGTCAGGGTCGCGCTCAAGTACTTCTTTGAATTGCTCACCTGCTTCTTTCAAATAGCCATCGCTGAATAACTCTTTGCCATAGCTGAGCAAATTTTGAATTCCGGAGTGCAGCTCATCAAAAGGCAGCGCTCGATTCTGCTGTCCCGAAGGGTCAACGAGCTCGAACTCCTTTTCCAGATTCGCACCCAGAGCCTTAGATTGCGGAGCGGAAACTGCCCGCTTGCTTGGAGACAATTTGGGTCTGGCTGCTCTTTCAACTTTTCCACCCGTGACATCATCAAAGTGCTTCAACTCGGCACAAAGGGCAGCGCTCGTGAAGGCGCTGATGGAAAGTGAGAAAGCTAGCCGGAATAAAAGTTTCATGGGGCAGTCGCTTTTATACCAGACCTGCGAACAGCCGGAAAGCCTGATACAAAGGACATCTTTACAACAAACCCGGACTTTAGAGAGCTCATGTTTGGAAAAAAGACCGTTACCGGTCTTTTTTCCAGCTAGCCTGTTTGAGGCTCGATATCTTGGCAGCCCACCAAGACAGTGCTTACCTTGGCATCCAGAAAAAAGCAGCAACCAATTTGGTAAACTCGCTTGGTTAACAAGCA
>JAYRNY010001104.1:0-3910 GCA_041911975.1 bacterium
GATGAAACTGGCGATGATCCGTCTGAGCAAAGAATTGAAAGAGAAAAACATGAAGACCAAGATCGTTTTGCAAGTGCACGACGAACTGGTGCTAGAAGTTCCCAATGAAGAATTGGAACTGGCGAAGAAAGTAATCACTGAATCGATGGAATACGGACAGCCTCTTAAAGTGCCGCTGGTAGTAGACATCGGCGTCGGTCCCAACTGGATGGAAGCGAAGTAACCGAGTCAGAAACGAAAGCCAAATCAGACTGACGCAAACCGCATGACCCTTTACTTTCTAAGAATTAGAGACTTTATTGCCGAACACCTGTCTCAGCTTGAAAACTTTGCCAGGCCAAAGGATACGACTGTTTTCTCAAAATCATTTTTGAGTGAAGGGGAAGACCTGCATGGGCTGTACATGAACAGCGAAGACGACTTTATTCTCTTCACTAACACGACCGTTCATAGAATCAAAGGAGAAAAGGTTCGCTCAATACCGTATGACGGAATTCGCGAGGTAGACCTTCCTAAAGACCCCGACCAACGTGCGCTCTATATTCACATGCGTGGCGGAGACACCTTTCTACTGCCAGTTTCCAATGACACCGACGAGTACCCGGATTTCTATGCTGTCCGGAAGTTTCTGGTGTCACTTATCTACTTCCCTCACTACAGCGACAATCCGGAAGATATCGAAAAAATTCAAAACCGGGATGATTTTGAAGCATTCCTTGAAAAGCAACCTCAGGCGGATCTCTCCCTGTATCCCAGCCCCCCATTTCGGAACCTTACATCGACTTTAGGTGATGGCTTTCCCGAACCGTGGCTATTAGATTTATTCAAGATAGATCCAGCATTACTGGACAGGCCGGACGTTTGGCGGCTTTTGGCTCTATTCGTTTGCCGTTCATGTGAAGAACCTTGGAACGGATCTCAAGCAGTTCTACCCGCTACACGCGCTACTCACGATATTATTAGAGCGATTGAGATAGGAAATCCGCCCGATGCATTATGACGACGAAGGGAATGAAATAGACGC
Source organism: bacterium (assembly GCA_041911975.1). GTDB lineage: Bacteria > Cyanobacteriota > Vampirovibrionia > Obscuribacterales > Obscuribacteraceae > QKMZ01. Next base: position 1,025 of record JAYRNY010001104.1, read on the forward strand.
GCCTCCCCTGGGTGAGGTGGAAATTGACAGTCTTGAAGTTCCTACTGAAATCCTCAATGCCTTGAGCGAAGAAGCCGCCAACCTGGTCAGCTTCGCCATCGAGGACTGCACCCACGGCATGCTGACCGATGCCGGGCTGCTCCTGGCGCTGGTCGCTTTCGACGGAAAGCTCGCCAGTATGATTCTGGAGCGCAAAGACCTCACCGTTGGGGCAATTCGAAAAGATATCGGTCTGAGAATGGGCAAGCAGCGCACCTATTTCTCCAATCTCGTCCGCTCGAATGCTTCTGCCATCAAGATTTTGGAAAAGGCGAAGGAATTGAGAGATGAAAGGAAGAAGTCCGAAATCACGCCTGAAATCATCCTTTACGCCATGCACGACTCCAATGACGCCTGGGTAAATTTAGTCCTTTCCAGCTTCCAAAAGAGCTGGTAGTTACGCCTTTCAGCCTGCAATTTCTGTAGAATTACGATTCTGCCGAGCTCGCCAGCCGGCAGGGCAGGCGCTCATATGTGTTGGAAGTATCGCTACATTCCTCCTCATTACTACGATCCCTTACGAATCGATGACAGAAGAGAAAACGACCAGCGGATCAAGCGATAAAGTGGGTTCGGAGATCGCTCCTCGCCTCGATCTCAAAGCCGAGCTGCAGGGTCCCAATCTGATCGACGAAGAGCTGACGCAAGCGCTCATCAATCACGGGTCCCGGGATTGGCCTGCCGTATATGGAGCCAAATTTGCCTGGCTGATTGGCTTTCTTTATCCAGCATTTTTCATGAGCGGGCTTTTCGGAGTAAATCTATTCACCACAATTTTCGCAATGCTTTTTGTCGGCTGGCTGGCCGGAACCATCATGGCCAAACAAGTCACAACAGCCATGAAGAACAAGCACTATGCCAGGGTGGTACGCCTTTTGCCGCGCACACTTTATTGGACTACGATGTGGTACCCGTACACGCACAACTCCCACATCGCGGCTACAGATGCATTTGTGCGCTTGCTTATGCTGGAAGGACGCTTTGTCGAGTTTCAGGCTGTGACTCTCTACAGTTGGGGCTTGATTGAGCCGCACGCCAGCCGCCGCAAGAAGTCGCCGCGTAACTGGGGAGTGGCAAACAATCTTGCTGTAGCGCTTTTGTGCCAGTGGAAATTCGAAGAAGCTGCCGAAGTTTTCCGCGACCTACTCAAGCGCCCAGCCGACAGAAGAGCGGAAGCAATTTTGCTCAACAACCTTGCCCTCTGTCTTGTAAGAATGGGAAAAATTGATGAAGCAGATCAAGCACTGACTGATGCCATTAAGAAAGCATCTCCGCGAGTGCGCCAATACATAGGCTGGCGGCTGGACTTTATCAAAGCTTCGATTGAGACTGAGCGTGACAATTTACCTGAGGCGGAACTGTGCGTAGAGAAAGCGCGAGAACTCGGGATCAGATATAACGACAATTTGGAATGCCAACCGCGCTGCGATGCACTGATGGGTCGAATTCGCGCCAAGCAGGATCGCATAGAAGAAGCGGAATTGTATTACCGAAACGCGATTGACGCGATGGCGGGAAACAACAATCCCAACTACATTGCCCTTGCCGTATACAGCCTTGAGTTTGCTGATTTCCTTCAAACGCAAGGGAAAAAAGAGATGGCGCAGGCGCAGCGAGACAAGGCGCAAGCGTTTCGCGATTTGAATTTATTGAATGAATTAAAAACAGTCGAAGCAATCAAAGCCCGTTTGCAAAGCAAAAAGCCAATCATCGTGCCGATGGGATTGTGCAATTTGTCCGAGCGCGACGTTTATGTCGAGCAAATTCCGGAGTTTGCAAAACCGGAGCTCACGGATGCAAAAGCATTGCCAGATCTGTTGGAAGCGATGCCATCGACATCTGATTCGGAAGCAACGAAAGACTTGGACGAAGCGTAAGGGGTTTTCATTTGCTGGCTGATCACATAGAAGAGTACCTGGGCGAAATACTCACCAAGTACGCAAAAGATCAAGAGGGCAATGACGTTCCATTTCTGGTCGCCCATTGCCCTAGCGGCATCGAGTCAGTGCGGGTGTTTTGCACAATTGGTTTAAGCAACTATCCTCTAGATTGTCGCGGAAAGCACATCCTGCAAGAGTTGATGTTTGAAGTATTGCACAAACACGGAGTAAGAAACTATCCGGCTATCTTGCAGCAACTGGGCAAGCAAGCATTAGAAAAGCAAACTGCTTTCGCTCCGGGCGACATCGTCGAACTGCCCTATAGGATCTTCGAAGACCGAGACTTTCACTCGTTTTACGCAACAAGACCAGGATTCATGCCGGAAGAGTTTCTCGAATATAAAACAGGCGATGGTGACAAAGTCACGTTTACGATCCTGCTGCCTGTTTCTCCGCAGGAAGAGAAATACATCAAAAAATACGGCTACGAACGATTCGACATTCTATTTATAGAATCCGGAGTAGACATGTTGGATCCGGAACGCAAGAGCATTGTTTAAGTGTAGAAAGGAACAAACTATGCTGGTTGGTTTCAAGAACAGATCACTCAGCAAGGCAACTACTAAAGCTCCGGCATCTCTTTCATAGCGTTGAAACTGATCCGATTGCCGAATGGATCCCAGACATCGAAAGTCAGCTCAGACCAGGGCATGGGCTCAAGTTCGGGCTTCATGTACTTGTATTCTTTGGAAGTCAGCTCAGCGTGATAGACCTCCAACTCTTCTTTGCCCATTGCTATGAAAATTCGCGAGCCTGGGCAGCAATCACCATAGTGTTCTGACAGGTGAAGAACCAGTCCTCCACGTGATATCTGCATATAAATTGGCGTGTCTTCCGGCCTGTCGACCCAGTCGATGTTGAAACCGAGCCAGTCGATGTAGAACTCCCTGGCTTTTTCTTCATCGAA
>JAYRNY010001105.1:0-4519 GCA_041911975.1 bacterium
GGTTGAACCGAGCCTGGAGCGTATAAATGAGGCGTCCGCAGCGAGACTAGGATGCGCGCGGAGGATTTGGGAGAACCTGGAGCGCTTGCAAGAATGAAACGCAGATCAGCAAGTGCTGACATATTGTCGAATGCTTTTGGCAACCTAGTCTTTCGCCGTCGTCAGCGCATCATCCGGTGAAATTTGGATGACCGACCAGCTGCCTGTAATCAGACCGGTAGCCTTGTCATTGAGTTTCTGAGCCTCGTCATGACGATTGTTAGTGGTCAGCAAGTCGGCATAATTCTTCTTGATGCGGATGGTATCGGGATGGTCGTCGCCGAGCGTCTTTTTGCGCACAGCCAGACCGCGCTGGTAACATTGCTCCGCTTCCCGATATTTGCATTGAATGTGATACAGCGTCGCCAGGTTATGCAGGCTGGTAGCCACGTCCGGGTGATCTTTTCCATGTGCGCTTTCGTAGATCTTCGCCGATTCTTCGGCAAACTCCTCGGCTTCTCTGTAATGCCCCTGCATGTAATGCAGCTTGGCCAGCGTGTTGGCTGCTGATGCAACCAAGGGATTGGCCGGACCGAGAGCTTCTTTTTTCAACTTGAAGGAGCGCCTGAAATGCGGTTCTGCCAGGTAGAACTTTTCTTGACGGCAAAGCACTTCGCCAAGACTATCAAGACTGTACGCCAGTCTTTGCGCGTTTCCGGTAACCTTCTCCGCCACTTTGACGGCTCCGTACCAGGATCTTTCAGCGCTTTCCAGATCGCCTCTGGATGTTTGCGCCTCAGCTTCCATGCGAGTCTTGTTCCAAACCTCATCAAGGTTTTTCATCGTCTGTGTAATACGCGCATTGACGTTTTGCAAGTTGGCCGGCGGCGGCACCTTAACTTGCGGCACAAACTGATTGGTGGAAAATTCTTTCTTGTCCAGTTGGGCTAGATTAGGTGTTGCCGAGGGCATCACGATCGGCGTGGTGCCCGCGACAGGGACACTGGGCTGCGGAGGAGGCGGCACAATCACTCCGCTGGGACGTCCGCCCAGTATGTTAGCCGGTTGAGGCGTGGAAACCACGGACGGGGCGGCGACCTTTGGAGGAGTAGGAGGCTGAGGCGGTTGATTTTGATTGAAAACAATCGGCGCCTTTTGCTGTGCCGATAGAGCCACCGAAGGTGGAATATTTTGCGGGCTTAAACCCGGAGGTCTGGCCGGGGCCTTGGTCTCGTCTACCTGCAAAGCGGGCTGATTTTGCAAGATGGTCGCCGGAGAGGGCGGAGGTACAGCCTGTGCGGGCGCCCCTGCTGGAGCCGCAGCTTTTCCGTCTTGGCCGGTCGCCTGTCCGGGCTGACCCCAGCGACCGGTCTTGATTGACTCGGCGCAGCGCTTGATGTACTCGGCTTGATCGGCGCGGTGTGTGGCATGAAGCAAGTCGGCATAGTCGTCCATAATGCGCGCCAGCTCGGGGTGATTCGACCCGAGCCATTTCATCATTACAGTGGTGACTTGCTTGTAGAGCGGTTCTGCCAGACCCAGCTTTTGTTCGTAATGGTAAAGATTGGCCAGGCGATAGCTGATGCAGGCCGTCTTGAAGTGATCGGGACCGACTGTGTTCTGATACAAAAGCAAAAGACGGCGGGCGTGAGCTTCAACCTGACCGAACTGTCCGGCATACCAATTGGCCTCAACCAGCTGCTCGAGAGTATTCGCCAGGCGCGGATCTTTGTCACCAAAACGTTCGGCTTCGGCTAGAGCGGCAAAAAAATACTCCTCTGCCTGCTTGAAATTACCGTCCTTGAGCGCGTCATTTCCCGCGTCAAAAAGTTTCCGCCATTCCTGATCCATACATCAGCGCCCCGGTCGACGTAAGAGTAACTCTGAGTCTCCGGAGTATTCATTCCCCGAAAGGGTGACAGATCTCACCTAAACAAACAACTTTTTCCTGAAATACTTTCGATCAATCATGGGGGGTAGGCCGCCATGTCACCCACAGGCTACAAAGCAAAATCAAAGTTACAGGTTTTTGCCGCCGCGTAATGGCAACAGCAGCTTCTGCGTCGCAAGAGTCTTCCCCTCGTAAAAGTGCATTCAATAGCGCTTTGCACGAACGAAACAGATCACGCATCAAACCAGCTTTGACACCAAACTCGATACCAGCCTTCGCTCGAAAAGGGGTATTATCAGCCACCCGCGCCACCCACCCAATTCCATAAAAGTACTTTTTATATGTTCATACTATATCCTTTAGTATTATTCGGCAAAAAAGTGGAGCGCAGAGGCTCACGCCCCTACGCCCCGTGGCGTAACATTCAGCCGCTAACTACTCAGCCGAATCGCTGCGGTTTCCTTAGCGCTCGACGCGCTGGAAACAGCCGCTGCTGTCGGTGTAGCCGTAGCAGTCGCGCTCGATGCACCAGTCGGCGGTGACGACGCGCGTCACCGTAACGGGCACCCGGCGAACGCTCCAGACCGGCACATCGACGCGCACGCGATCGTACCGCCGGCAATGCCGGTTCCAGATCAGCTCGTAGCCCTCCGTGTAGCCGCTGATGTAGCGCTCGTCACGGAAGCCGACGATCTCGGTGATGGTCACCTGGATCGGGGCGTGACAGGGGCGCTCCACAACGACCACCGGCGGCTCGCAACGCGGAGCCGGCATGACGATGACCGGCGGGCGGCGATCGCAATCGTCGCGGCGATCCCAACGATCGCGGCGGTCCCAGCGATCCCAGCGATCATGACGCTCACCGACACCGATGCGCACGGAGAACCCGTCGCGACCGGAGCCGACGCGGACGCCGACACCGACACGCAAGTCCTGCGCCTGGGCGGTCGTGGAAAAGGCGAAGCCGAGGACGGCAGCGCAAGCCAACAGAGTGAAGCTCTTCATAGGAGTTCTTCCTTCGTTTTTGGAACGCAACAAGTGCATTCCTGGGAGAGCAGCTAGTGCTTCCCGATTCGCCAATTGCGCAAAGCACAACAGGCTATCCCTCCTGAGCACGCCGAATTCCTATCCCAGCAACCGAAGGCTGCTGTAACAAGATTGAATTCGATTGAAGCGGGCTGTGTGTTCTTCGATTACGGTCTCAAAAGATGTTGCGGAGGGGTAATTGGGATTCTTAGTCACATTGCTTAAGGATGTCAAGAAGCCGTAACGTTCAATTGGGCATTTCAGAGCCTTGGCTACTCAATTCAATACGACAATAACTAGCGCAACTAGCGTTCGCTCTAAGGTGTGCGAAAACCCGCTCAGGTTGTCACTTTCCTGTCACTTTTCCACTGACGATAAGGTGCATGTCTCGCGCAACTAGCGAGTCTCCTGCCGGTGTTTCAACCCAGCGGCCGCCTTTGCCTTCAGTTCGGCGACAGTGTTGCTCAGCAACTTGTCTCCGCGGCTTGCCTTGTCGCAACTGTCCAGACACTCCTGATATTTGCCCAGGGCGAAGTACGACTTCGCCATGAGGTAATAAGCTCGATTGTTCCTGGGTTGGAATTTCAAAACTTTCTCCAGGGCGGCAACCGCTTCATCGTGCGAGTCCATCTGCTGAAACGCCTGGGCTTGCAGGTCGTAAGCTTCGCCTCTATCGAGATGCTCGACGGCAAAGTCTTTGTCTGAAAAGGCCAGGGCCCTTTTGATTTCATCAAGAGCCAGACCTGGTTTTTTATGGGCGAGGTGTTCGCCTGCATCCTGCAAAAACGCCGATACTGGGTGATCGTGACGCGTCAAAACCTCAGGCAACACGCCGCTTTCCGAGTTAGAGTGCTTGCCCCTGCTTGCCCTGGCAAGAGCAATCTCGCGTTTCCAATTGGCTGTGTCGCCTTCCTGCCTGTAGAGAAGGGCAAGTTGCTCGTGCGCGTTTTTGCTGAACGGCTCGAGTTCGACAGCGCGACGCAGATCCCTGAAGGCATGTTTGCGGTCTTTCAAGGCAAGGTAGCATTGCGCCCGCATTTCATAGGGTTTGGCAAGCGAAGGCTCCAGTTTGATCTGGCGCGAACAGTCCATAAGCGCCTTTTCGTAGTTTTTCATGTTCATGTAGGCCTGGGCGCGGAAAAAATAAAGCGCCACTACATCGGGTCTGTCACGCAAACAGATATTGAGCAGCTTGAGACTCTCTTGTGGTTTGTTTTGCTTTTGCAGCTTCTTCAATTCCTCAATGCAATATTCAGGAGTCATGACTCCGCCTGACTTCGGTATGTAAGGCCACGCGCGGCTGGTGTCTTCAGCCCAGCTTGTTTTTGCCGGAAGAAAAACCATTGCCGTCGAGACAATAGCTGCCACTGCCAGCATGTTTTTGCAAGCGATAAGGGGATGTCTCACTACCGGAAGGAATGGAGGCAATGAAAGGGAAAGTTCTATTTTAAAACTGCTGGAGAAAAGTGGCAGCGCATTTTCAAAAAAGCTTTGAAATAGTAAGTATTCGGCCAGGGGAGCGGTCGGTTCGGAAATTTCGAACTAGTCCGCTTTTCTAGCTTTTTGGCACTTTTTGCACTTTAAGTGACGTCAAGCAGGGCGTTTAAATCCGGACGGCAGAGA
>JAYRNY010001106.1:0-4985 GCA_041911975.1 bacterium
GACGCCAGTTTTTCAATCTCCGCCCGTAGAGTCGGCACAAGCGGTATCAGCTGTGCGCTGTCGCCTTTGCGCGGGTCGTCCGTGAAAAGACCGTCTACATCAGTCAAAATGACGAGCAGGTCGGCTTCCACTTTGCTGGCGACGAGCGCGGACAGCTTATCGTTGTCCCCGAAATTGACTTTGAGGAACTGGTTATCCTTGCCAGGCTCAATCTCAGCTATGGATACAGTGTCGTTTTCATTGATAATGGGCAGCACTTTGAGCCGGACCAATTCGCCAATAGTATTGCGCAGATTGAGATAGCGGGTCCGGTTCGAAAAATCTTCCTCGGTCAGGAGTACCTGAGCCGTGACGATGTCCAGGGCTTGGAACGCATCTGAATAGATGGCCATCAGCCGTCCCTGCCCAACCGCCGCGCAGGCCTGTTTGAGCGGCAAAAGCTTCGGCTTTTTCTCCAGCCCGAGCTTCTGAACGCCAAGCCCGACGGCGCCAGAGGTTACAAGCAGGACCTCCTTGCCCTCTTTCATCAAGGCGGCGATCCCTTCAATGAAGGCATAGAAGCGGCTCAGCGCGATTCCGCCTTCTTCTTTCATCAGAACGGCGGTACCAAGCTTTATGACAATTCGCCTTGCTCCGGTTAAAACCTCTTTGCGGTCCATCTGGTTTGCCTTTCGCGGATTTGCACGCGTAAATTCTCTGATCCGGCAGTTGCCTTAGCAGAATTACCATTGATTTTAAACTCATATCCGCTTCTAATAATGTGGATCTCAGGAGGCTGGACTGTATTTCGTGCCGTACGCAGACCCCAAAAACCCTCCCATTACTCTAGAGGACATATAAAGTGGCAGAGCGAGTCGAGAGAGATAGGAACGGTAAATACCCGGCGTCCATACAATTAGGTTCTTTGGAGAATCCAAACGGCGAGAAAGTGAAGAGAATCACCCGCGAGCAAGTGCGCTCGATGCGGACGCAGGAGATGCAAAAGGTCGGCACCAAGTTTGAATTCAAGCAGATAGCCGTCCGCTGGTGGAAGGAGCTAGTCGCATTTTTCTCGTATAAGCCCAAAGACAAGCGCCTGCCTCAGAATTGCAATATCTATGGTCACACCGTCATTCGTACTCCGGGTGGCTTCGAGCCGCGCTGCCGCTTCTGTGACGCGGTGATCGACGACGTCGACCAATTGCGTTCCAAGGTGTAGAAATCTCAGGGGCGATTCGTATGCGCCTCTAAAAAGCAGCAGGGGCGATGCCATGCACCGCCTGCTTTAGATTGCATTTCCGTGCTTTTGACGCCCGCTTCTGTTGCCGATTTTCCGGCTCAGCTGCCGGCGCAGTCGCTCATGGTTTTGGACTGTGCTTCAAACGCCGGATAGAGACTGACGATCGTGCTCATGACCTGGTCATGACTTGCCTGGTCGAGGTCGCCGACTGCTTTCAAGAACGAGTCGGTAGACGAGCGCCGAATACGGCGAATCTGGTTGCCGATGTGATTCATCGCTGCATGATTATTCATCGAAGTTGTCTCCCTGGTTGGCATATGAATTTATCGGGTTGGGGTTATTATCTGGCGACAAAAGTGACTTCGTTGTGTCAAGAGTCTTAATTTGTCTAATTCACGATAAGCCTTTGCGCGCGAAAGTTCAGTCCTTTGTTCACCAGAATCGACCTGGGGTTTTTCCCTGGATGGACTTTCCTCGATATACTATTTCTTTATGACTCTCTTGCGCGTAGCGCTCGCTATCTTGCTTGTTTGTGTTTTCTCGGCGGGGTATTTCCTCTTCGGTAAGTATCTGGCGTTGAGCGAGCCGCATCAGTTGCGCCAACCTTTCGTGACTATTGCCATTCCGCGCGGTGCGACGTTTGAAGACACACTGGCAATGCTTTCCAGAGAGGACGTCATTACCGATATATTGCCGCTGCGTGTGTATTTGAAATTGACCGCCAGCGCGCCGGTCGTGCAGGCAGGGAATTACAAGTTTCAATCACCAATTTCGCCCCTTGGCGTTATTGATGTGCTGCGTGGCGGAGCGCATTCCGACAAAGTGACTATCTTGGAAGGCTGGAACCGTTTTGATATTGCCAAAGCGATGCGGTCCGTACCGGCTTTGAAGTTGAAAACCGACACCGAAGCGCTGCCGCTTCTGAGTGACCTGTCTCTGATTTCAGATGTCGATCCTTTGGCGAGAAATTTGGAAGGATATCTATATCCGGATACTTACTTCATCGTCGAGCAGATGACGCCAAAAGAAGTGGTGAAGGGTATGGTCACGCGCTTTCGCAAGGTTTGGAAAGAACATCTGGCAAGAAAAGCATACGAAAAGAAAGTCTCAATACATGAGGTAGTGACTGTCGCTTCGATAATCGAAACCGAAGCAAAGCTCGAGTCTGAAAGGCCGAAGGTGGCGTCCGTCATCTACAACCGCATCAGCCAAGGCATGCCGCTTGGCGTTGATTCGACGATTGTTTATGCTGCGAAAATTGAAGGCAAATGGCGCAACGACGGCAAGGTCTATCAGTCGGACATCGACCGCCGCTCTCCATATAACACTCGCATCTTCAAAGGGCTGCCGCCAGGCCCGGTCGGCTCGCCCGGGCTGTCTTCATTGATGGCAGCGCTGAATCCAGATCAGACTACATATTTATATTACGTGCGCAACCCATATCAGAATAACGGCGCGCACAATTTCTATTCGAGCGCAGCGGAGTTTGAGCACGGCGTCACGATGTTGAGAAACTGGGAGAAGAAGCAAGCAAGCACTCCTGCACCTGCATCTGTATCTGTACCTGCGCCTGCGCCTGCAAGTGTTCCTGGTTATCTCATAAAATCTGCGCCAAGCACACCGGCATACACTGCCAATCCATTGAATGTTCAGAATTTTCAGAATGTTCAACATATTCAGCATGCTCATGCACCGGCTGCCGCGCCCAGTGCAAGTAAGCCAGCACCAGGCCGGAGCAAGGCTTCTCGTGTTGCACAGTCTGCTGGCAAGCGCCCGGTGTTAACTCAGAAGAGAAGCACTGCGAGGCAATCTTCATCCAGGCATCCAGCTACTCAGACTGCGCGCCACAAACGCAGAAGGTAGTTGATCCAATGGAAATTGCCGTCAGCGTCAAGCAGCTCGTGAAAAACTTCGTGCTGAAAAAACGCGAAGGAATGCGCTGGTCATCGACTGATGTGAAGGCAGTCGATGGAATTTCGCTCACTATTGAGAAAGGACAATCGGTAGCTTTCATTGGACCGAACGGTGCAGGAAAGTCCACCACGATAAAAATGCTTACCGGAATATTGCATCCGACATCGGGTGAGGCACGCGTTCTTGGCTGTATTCCTTGGAAGGAGAGAACAAAGCTGGCTAAGCGCATCGGCGTTGTATTCGGCCAGCGTTCGCAATTGTGGTATCACTTGCCGCCCAGTGATACGTTCGAACTTCTTTCAAAGATCTATGAAATCAAAAAAGATGTTTTCGAATCTCGCAGAGATATGTTGATCGAGCGTTTTCAGCTCAGCGAGTTTCTCGACATACCGGTGCGCAAACTCTCACTCGGGCAGCGTATGAGGGCTGAGGTGGCATGCAGCTTGTTGCATGGACCGGAAGTCATTTTTCTCGATGAGCCTACCATTGGTCTGGATGTAATTGCGCGACAGGAATTGCGTGACCTTATTCGCGAGTGGAATCGGGACAATGGTGTGACCGTGTTTTTGACGAGCCATGATGCGGGTGATATTCAGCACGTGGCAAAGCGGGTTATTGTAATCAACCATGGTCGGGTTGTACTCGATGATCGCGTCTCCCGGGTGCGCAGGCAATATTTGCGCGAGAAGGTGCTCAGCGTCAAGTATGCGGATATGCCCGGGGCGATTTCCTTAGATGGTGTGAAGACTCTGAAGGAGTCCGGACACGCGTTCAAGTTTGAAGTCGATACCTTGTCTGTTCCTATCGATCGCGTGATGTCTGAGATCATGCGCATCGGATCGGTCGTAGACATTACAATCGAAGATCCCCCTCTGGAGGATGTAATCGCACATATTTATTCGGCACCGGCAGCGATGACCGATGGAGAAGAGTCGGATGACGATGAAATCGGAGACGGCGCTGGTTTTACAAGTAGTGCTAATCCTAAACTGAGTGATAGTGGAGAAACAGCATGAGCAAGTATCTCTATATTGCTCTGGCCAGTATCAGAACGCGCCTCGCGTACATTGGCGAACTGGCCAGCAAAACCATTTTTTTATTTGTCATTCTCTACATTTTTCTCTGCTTGTGGAAGGTAACCTATGCCGAGACCCATCAGACCTTGCTGGGTGGGCTTTCTTTGAAACAAATGCTCTGGTACCTGGTCATTACCGAGTCCATCATCATGTCCTTGCCGCCGATTGCCACTGTAGTCGATCAGGATGTCCGCACCGGTGTGATTGCCACACAGCTCGTTCGCCCGATTTATTATCCGTTTAGCATGCTTGCACAGCATCTTGGTCAGCGCTTTTTGACGTTTGCGATAAACTTCGTTGTCGGCTCCATTATCGCCTTAGTCATCGTCGGACCGCTGGATTTGCAAGCCGGACTATTTATGTTCTTGCTTCTTCTACCACTATCTTTTGTGCTTGATTTTTGTGTTTACTTTCTCATTGGCTTGGCTGCCTTTTGGCTCGAGGATACAGGCGGGCTGACCCTTATCTATTCGCGGCTGACGATGATATTGGGCGGGATGCTGATTCCGCTTGAATTGTTTCCTGATGCCTGGCAGCAGCTGCTCAGGTTGTTGCCTTTTTCGGCGATCGTTTACGGTCCGGCGCGGATTTTTGTCACTGGAGATATGAATCTCTGCCTGTTCATTCTCGCACAGCAATTTTGCTGGATTTTGGTTTTCTCTCTCATAGTTCGCATCGTCTATGATGTCGCTCTCAAGCGCGTTTTCTCGCATGGGGGTTGACCGATGAATTGGCTCACCTCTTACGCAAAACTGGCGGGCGCATATCTCAAGATC
>JAYRNY010001107.1:0-2247 GCA_041911975.1 bacterium
AGAAAGTGTCTATGAGTGCATAGCCGAGAGCTACATTCCACTCCTCAACGCTGTCGGCGACCTTTTGGACGAAGGCATTCAAGCAAAACTGACGGTGGGCATCACACCTGTTCTGGCCGAGCAGCTGGCCGACGATCACCTCAAAGCAGGCTTTGACAAATTCATTGCCGACAAAATCGAAGCAGCACAAAAAGACGAAAAGCTTTACAGCGTACGAGGCGAGAACTCCAACCCCAACAAGCTCCTCCTGGCACGTTTTTACGTCAATCTTTTCCAGCACATTCAGAAAGACTGGCATGAGCGCTGGAACCGCGATCTGATCGGCGCTTTCAAGCGTTTTCAAGACGCCGGCGCCATCGAGATAACCACCTCCGCCGCCACCCACTGCTTTTCACCTCTAATGGAAACCGACTCGGCGATCTTTGCTCAGTACAAGACCGGCGTCGAGACATACAAACGCCATTTCGGCCGCGCACCAAAGGGCTTCTGGCTTCCGGAATGCGCTTACAGACCAGCCCAGGGCAAGCGCCCACCCATTGAAAAATGGCTGCACGAGCTGGGCTTGCAATATTTTTTCACCGAATCATTCGTGATTAAGGGCGGGCAGAGTGCGGAAATGCGCAGAATAATCGGACCTTACGGCTCGATTGAATACATCCCGGCAGCGCCCAGACCGGAGACCGGACTGGATACATTTGAAGCCTTCTGGCTGAAAGAATTCCCGGTGGCTGTTCTGGGCCGGCACGAAGAAGCAGGCTACCTGGTCTGGTCTGCCGATCAAGGATATCCGGGCGACGGTAATTATCGCGAGTTTCACAAAAAGGACGACAAGTCCGGCTTGCACTACTGGAAGCTCACTTCCAAAACCACGGATCTGGGCGCCAAGCAGCTCTACAACCCGGAAGCAGCAATGACTCGCTTAAACGAAAACAGCGATCATTACGTGGGCTTCCTGCAACAGTGCCTCACCGATCATCTGAAGAAAACAGGCGAGCCGGGACTGGTCATGGTCAGCTTCGACACAGAGCTTTTCGGACACTGGTGGTTTGAAGGCGTTACCTGGATCAAAGAAGTGATCAAGAAACTGCGCCAGTACACGGCAGTAACTATGCGCACCGCTTCCGAATATCTGGAAGCGCAAGCGCCCTCCAAAGCAATCGAGTTGCCAGAATCTTCCTGGGGCTCCGGCGGTCACTGGCAAGTCTGGCTCAATAATGAAACCGAGTGGATGTGGCCGATCATTTCCGAATGCGAGCACACGACTGAAACTCTTTCTCAGATGTTCGAAAACACGATGAATGACGTTGCCCGCCGCGCAATCAGACAATTGTGCCGGGAAAATCTGCTCATTCAATCGAGTGACTGGCCGTTCCTTGTTACGACCGGACAGGCAAAACAATATGCCGTCGAGCGCTTCAATGGGCATTACGAGCGCTTCAAGGACATCGCCAAAATGCTGCGCGAAAACAATTTCGACGAAAATCGCTTGAGCGAAATAGAGTCAATAGATTGCCTGTTCCCGGATGTATCTCCCAGCTGGTTCCTGTCGCAACACGTGTCGACGCCGGCGTAGCGGAGTTTTGCAGCGACCAATTGAAAGGCAATAGACTGGCAGAGCGGCCTGTAGATAGTTATTGTTAGCCAGGTAAAAGAGAGTAACCAATTCGATGACCCGCACAAAGATTATTGCCACCATCGGTCCGGCATGCCGATCGAAAGAGATGCTGGAAGAACTGATTCGCTCCGGAATGGACGTGGCGCGCATAAATTGCTCTCATGCTTCACACGAAGACATAGAAGGCATCGTCACCGACCTGCGCGAGATATCCAAGCAGCTCGACACACCGGTGGGCATACTTCTTGATCTTTCCGGACCCAAACTGCGCACCGGCAGAATAGCCGGCGGCAAGGGGGTGCAACTGAAAGTCGGACAAAAGTTCGTTCTCACAAGCCGCAAAGTCGAAGGTTCAGACGAAATCGTCACCGCCAATTATCCGCGCCTCGCCAAAGAAGTAAAGGCAGGCGACCTAATTCTTCTTGATGACGGCATAATCGAGCTGAAAGTAAGGAAATCGAATGATACGGACACCGAATGTGAAGTGCTGACCGCAGCACACTTGAAAGATCACCAGGGCATCAATATTCCCGGAGTGCGCCTTTCCATTCCGGCACTTACTGAAAAGGACAGAACCGATCTGGTCGTCGGCTTAAAAATGGATGTTGACTTTGTCGCTCTCTCTTTTGTGC
>JAYRNY010001108.1:0-1955 GCA_041911975.1 bacterium
GCCGTGCTTGGCGACAGGACTTCCACCAATAGAGTCGGGTGATTTGTAAACACTGAACTCATTGAAATTTGCGCACAAATTACCATTACATCTGGATAGTAGAAACTATTCGTCGCTTGGACATTTACCTTAAATGCTTCCATGAAGACTCTGGACTTGCCTCCACGCAATCTTGAATGGAGAAGTGCGAAAAGGTTTCCAGAAACAAGATTGTGCTTAGCGTTTGAGCCGCTCATTGCGAAAAGATATCCATTAACGTACTCGTGACGGATCTCGCTTCGCTCTTCGCAAGCGAGGTAGTCTTCAACGGATACGTACAGTTCATCTTTTTGAGCTGGCATATAAGTGCACCTCGTTTATGTGGTGAAGGTTCTTCAACCACACTCTATTATCTTATGTTTGTTACGTCTCTCAACTATCAACAATACGCTGTCGTGGCGCGGCGTTAATTGCTTGTCAACTGAAGAGTACAGGTTAAAAACCGCGCTGCCTGTCACGGGGGCTCGTATAATTATCGATTCGGCGCCTGAAGTGCTTGGAAAAGCGCAGCTGATTTTTGTTCGGGCGTCGGCAAACAAAGGAGAGAGTATCGTGCCAGTGGAAACATCAAAGAGCCTCATGCAGGCAGCCCAGGTCACCGAGCCCAATAAGGGTTTCAAAATCGGACCCGTCGAGCGCAAGAGCCCGTCTGGCAACGAAGTCATGGTCAAGGTGCAGGCGTGCGGCGTTTGCCACAGCGACAGTTTCCCGCACCATGGACATTTTCCGGGGTTAGTCTACCCAGTTACTCCCGGACACGAGATAGTCGGCATTGTCGAAGAATTGGGACCTGATGTAAAACGCTTCAAGAAGGGCGACAGAGTTGGTGTGGGGTGGCACGGCTGGCACTGCCAGGTCTGCGCAAATTGCCGCAGCGGCGACTTCATTGCTTGCGAAAAATTGATGACGCCAGGCATCTCGATGCCCGGCGGTTATGCTGAGTATGCGACGTTCTCAGAACTCGTTTGTGCTTCGGTGCCGGAAAAGCTCAGCTCTGCTGAAGCCGCGCCGCTCATGTGCGCAGGAGTGACGACGTTCAATGCGCTCAGGCACTCAGGCGCACAGCCTGGTGATGTAGTAGCCATTCTCGGCGTCGGTGGGCTCGGTCATCTCGGCGTTCAATTCGCCAATAAAATGGGTTTTCACACCGTTGCTATTGCGCGCGGGCAAGACAAAAAGAAGATGGCACTTGAATTAGGCGCGCATCAATACATCGACTCGGAAAGCCAGGACGTGGCTGCTGAATTGAAAAAGCTGGGTGGTGCGAAGGTAGTTCTTGCGACAGTGACAAGCACCAAAGCGATGTCTCCGACGGTGGAGGGATTGGGTCTTGGTGGAAAGCTTCTCGTCGTCGGAGCGGGCATCGAACCGTTTGATGTCACTCCTATTCAACTGCTCGGCGGGCGCAAGTCGATAATGGGCTGGCCGAGCGGTTCTGCTAAAGATTCCGAAGAGTGCATGAATTTTTGTGCGATCACCGGCATTCGCCCGATGCTAGAACGTTTTCCCTTCAAAGATGTGGAAAAAGCGTATGCACTGATGATCAGTGGAAAGGCACGATTCCGTGCCGTCATCGAATATTAGTCTTACTTCTGCAGGATGACCTTATTGGAGAGATGGTGACTATGCCGAGTTACGTGATCGTCTGGGAATTTCAAGTAAAACCCGGGCAGGAAGAAAACTTCGAAGAGCAATATGGCGACCATGGTATTTGGGCGGAGTTGTTCAAAACCAGCGACAAATATCAGGGCACCAAAGTGATCAAAGACGTCGGGCAAATGTCGCGTTATGTCACGCTCGACTATTGGTCTTCTGAGTTCGACTATGAGCGCTTTCGCAAAGACAACAAAGTAGCCTATGAGTCCATTGATAAGCGCTGTGAAGCACTCACTGACGGCGAGTTATTGATCGGCAAA
>JAYRNY010001109.1:0-6769 GCA_041911975.1 bacterium
AAGTGAATACAGCAAGTCCTTAGACGCAGGCGTCATCTTGATCTCCTGGGTCACCCATATAGTGTCTTCATTGGTCTGTCCGCCCAGGTAAGAATAATGACTGTACGCCTTCGTATTATAACCGGCAATTTTCTCTTGCTTAACCAATTTCCAGGGCGACATTTTGGCATGGATATTGGGATTGGTGAACATGATCTTGGATTTTTTCTTCCAAGTTTCCGGATCGCATGCGTAATATTTCCTGGTGTCGTCGCTGTATACGCACATGACTTGTGTCTTCGAATTAAATAGAACGGAGACAGTGCTCGAGGAGAGGCTGATGCCGAGCGGCGAAAAATAAGTAGTACTTCTACCGATAAATCGATATTCCTGCTTCAGCAGTAGACCATCGACTTCTTTTAGACCATTGAAGGAGAATGCCGGATTCGCCTTATTCAAATCAGGTTTGATCTGTGATGATTTCACTACCTGCTCAGAGATTTTGCTTGCTGAGGCTTCTCGTCTGGAGTCTGCAGCCGTCGCAGATAAACTGAATGGCTGGATGATCAATAAAATAAGTGACACCGCCATTAGTGCCAGCTTTCGGGATTCCCTATACAACAGTGTGCTTCTCCGCGTCTAATTGGTTTGCTTTAGCCTGGGCACTCTCCGGCGCCGAACTGGGTCGCAGGGAGCGAGGCATCACCCGCATCAGCCAGTTCTGGAAGTCATCTATGTAAGTGAAGACTACAGGAATGACTAAAAGGGTTAAAAGCGTTGAGGTGATCAAACCGCCGACTACCGAAATTGCCATTGGCGCCCTGGCCTCGGAGCCGGCACCAATACCGAGCGCGATAGGAAACATGCCGGCGATCATGGCTATTGTCGTCATGAAAATCGGCCTCATACGAGTCTCACCAGCCGTAATCAGGGCTTCGCGCCTGGGCTGTCCGTGCTTCATGGATACAAGCGCATACTCGACGAGCAAGATAGCGTTCTTAGTCACCAAACCCATGAGCATAGTGATACCGATAAGCGCATAAAGACCAATAGACTGATTGAACATGACCAGCCCAATCAATGCACCGCACAGGGAGAGCGGCAGCGACATCATGATAGTGAGCGGGTGAAGGAAACTGCCGAAGAGGACGACCAGCACGGCATAAATGAGAAGAACCGCAGCACCGATTGCAGTGCCGAAACCGTTGAACACATCGCGTTGAATTTCAACATCTCCCAGCGGTTGTTCGTGGATTGATTTCGGCATGGACTTGAAGGAAGGAAGCTGGTGGACCTTTTTTAGCGCATCACCAAGCGTCAGCTTGGAGTCGAGACTGGCTTCTACAGTCACCTGGCGCTCTCTGTCATAGCGGTCAATCTGGGACGGTCCACTGCCGAATTCGACAGACGCGACACTCTTGAGCGGGAGCAAGCGGCCGTTGTTACCCTGGACTTTCAAGTTTCCAATCGTCGCCATGTCGTTTCGATATTGCGGATCGAGTTGCACGCGAATGTTTATTTGTCTGTCTTTCAAATCGAACTTGGCAAGATTGGCGTCCGAGTCACCAAGAGTGGCAATGAGAGCGGTTCTTGCAATGGACATAACAGATACGCCCTGGCGCGCCGCTCTTTCGAAATCCGGCTTTACGAGAATCTCAGGACGCAGGAGAGAAGCGCTCGATGTTACATCGCTGAGTCCTTTGATCGGTCGCATTTCATCAATCAGCTCTTCTGCCGTGTGTTCGAGCGCGTGCGAGTCGTTGCTTGTGAGTGCGATGCGCACCGGTTTTCCAGCCATGCCGGACGAACGCGAAAATGTCATCCGCACGCCGGGCACGATTTTGATTTCGCTTCTCAAGAGTTCTTCGAAGCGTTGCTGCGAAATTCTTCTTTGATCTTTCGGCTTCAGCGTTATGTAAATGCTTGCTTTATTGACTTCGCCCTGATTGCCAGCAGAACTGCGCCGCGACTGTGTCGGGGTGCCGATAAAGGCAACTACGGTCCGCACTTCACCATGTTTTCGAACGATTTCGTTAAGCTGATTGCAAGCCTTCTCAGTGTCGCTCAGCACTGCTCCTGGTGGCAGCTCAACATTGATGAGCAATTCGCCGCGGTCTACATTACTGATCAAAGATGTGGGCATCGTTTTGAACAAAGCAATGCTCACTGCAAACAAAACTATCGACGCAAAGACGGTGATCAACCGGCGGTTGAGCGCCCAGATCAAGACCCGCTGGTACATCTTCATGAGCGGGCTACGGCCTTTCACCTCTGGCAAATCCTTCATTCCATAGGCAGCCATCATGGGTGTGACCATACGGGCAACCAGCAAAGAGAAGAGCACCGCTACAGTAACAGTCAGACCGAACTGTTTGAAAAACTGCCCCGGAATTCCGCCCATGAAGGCCACAGGTACAAAGACGACAATCACTGTCATGGTAGTGGCAATGACGGCCAGGCCGATTTCTTCGGCCGCCTCGATTGCGGCTTTCAAAGGAGGCTTGCCCATCTTCAGGTGGCGCACGATGTTCTCAATTTCGACAATGGCGTCATCGACGAGGATCCCTATTACCAGCGCCAGCCCGAGCAGCGACATACCGTTCAAGGTGAACCCGGCCCATTGCATGACTGCAAAAGTCGGAACTACTGAAAGAGGAATCGCCAAACCGGAGATGAAGGTCGCTCGCCAATCTTTGAGGAACAAGTAGATGACGGCAATAGCCAAAAGCGCGCCGAATACCAGCGAATCGAGCGAAGCGTCGTATGACTCTTTGACATATTTGCCGTTGGTGCGAATTTTATTGATCGATACATCTTTAGGCAGCGAGGCTTTCAATTCAGCAAGCTTCTTATCGACAGCCTTTTCAACATCAACAAGGTTGCTGCCGGTACTGCGCACGATGGAAAACACCACGACTTGCTTGCCGTCCATGATCGCCATCTGGCGCACTTCAGAAGCGCTGTCAGTGACCTTGCCCAGGGTATCGAGGCGGGCATGCCGGCCCTGGGGCAAGAGAATTTCCGTGGCGCTCAAGCGTTCAATTGTATGGGCGCTTCCCAGCGTTCTAATAGACTGCTCGGCTCTGCCTATTTCTCCGCGCCCGCCGGGAAGGTCGATGTTCAAAGCTCGAATCTGAGCGTTGACCATATCTGCCGTTACTCCGACCGCTTCCAATCGCGTCGGGTCCAGATCCACGCGAATCTCTCGATCCACGCCCCCGGCGCGCTGTACTTGACCGACTCCGGGCACCGAGAGCAATGCTCTGCCGATATCGTTGTCGACCAGCCAACTTATCTCAGTAGGAGTAAGAGTGGTGGTCGACACTGTGTAACTGACGAATGGACCGCCGACAAAATCAACGCGCTGGATAATCGGCTCATCGATAGAATCCGGCAAATCCTGCTTGATTTTGGCGATCGCATCGCGCACATCGTTGACTGCGCGGTCGGTATTGGTGCCAAGGATAAACTCGATGCTGGTTGTCGATGCGCCCGTATTGACGGTCGACATGATGTGTTTGACGTTGCCTATTCCGGAGACCGCGTCTTCGATTTTTCTGGTCACCTGCGTTTCCAATTCAGACGGCGCCGCGCCCATTTGAGTAACAGTCACCGACGCAACAGGCACGTCGATATTCGGGTTTTCATCTATACCAAGCGCGACGAAAGCCAGCGAGCCCATGACCATGAGCACGAGAAAGAGAACCAGTACAGGCACTGGATTTTTGATTGACCAGGTAGAGAGGTTCCAGTTCATTTGATCTTCCTACTGACCGACGCGAACCAGATCGCCGTCCTTCAAGAATCCTGCGCCTCTGACTACGACACTCTCTCCGGCGTTCAAACCGTCGAGAACTTCAGCATAGCCCTGCACGCGCTCGCCGGTCTTCACGTAGCGAGTGGAGACTGTATTGTCGCTTTTGACGACATAGACAAAACTCTTGTTCTCGCGGCTGAGCACAGCGGCAGCCGGCACAGCAAGCGGGTTCTTGCTGCCCGTTTCGATGGTGGCATGGGCAAAATTGCCGGGCTTGAATGAATGAGCGCTTCTGTCATAAGCCTGCGGCAGGTCGATACGCACCGTTCCCAAGCGCATGTCTTGATCGATCATGGGGCTGACTTCGCGCACCCGCCCTTCGACTTTGAAGGTCGAAGCCGTCGAATCAGTGACTTCCGCCTTTTGTCCGGGATGAATGAAGGGAAGGTCTACTTCCGCTACTTGTGCTCGCAGCTCGAGCCTGTTGTCGCGCACCATAAGAAAGAGTGCTTTTCCTACCGCGGTAATCTCACCCAGGTGAGCTTCGCGGCGCATAATCAAGCCATCGGATGGCGCCTTGATCACCGACTGCGCAACCAGCGCTTCCAATCTTTGCACGTTGGCCTGCATCTGAGCCACGGTGGCGCGTGAGATATCGACGTCTTCCTTGCGACCGCCTTGCTGTCCCATGATCAAGCGCTGTTTCGCTTGCTCCAATTGAAACTTGGCTGTGCGCACTTTCTGCTCGGCGTTTCGAGCTTCGGCATCCGCAGTCTTCGCTTCCGTATCTTTCTGATCTGCTTCCTGCTCGCTGACGGCACCTTCCGCCACCAACCCGCGATAGCGTTTGGAATTGTGCTGGGCATTTACCAGATTGGCTTTTGCCTTCGTCAGCATCGTCTCAGCTTCTGCAACAGCCGACTCGCCCTGGTAAACGACAGCCTGCAGCGAAACCAGATCTTCCGGTCTATTCGGTTGAATCGTTCTCTTCAGAGTCGCCTGCTGTGCGGCCAGCTTGGCTCTCTCCTCCGCCAATTGAGCGTTGAGCACCGACGAATTGAGACGTGCAAGGACTTGACCGCGCTTCACAAAATCGCCGTCGTCTACACTGATCGCTTCGATTCTCAGTCCATTGACCTCAGAACCAATCGTCAGTGGGTCCCAGGCCCATACTGTGCCATTGACCTGAACCACGCCCCGCATCAAATGCGGAGCGACTTTCTCGGTAGTCACGGTTATGACCGGCTCGGGAGCAGTTGTCTTCGCTTCCTGAGAGCCGTGCGCATGATTGAGCAAAACCACTGCCAGGCAGGCAACAACCGCTGTAGCAGTGAGAACCATGGTCTTTTTCGACTTGAGAAATCCAGGCAAGAATTGCTGCGCCGAGTTGCCCACAAGCGTCTCGACATCCGCTGGCTCGCCGGCCGCCTTCGCTTGGTCCTGGCTCAGGGAGCCGGATAAAGACTTATTCGATGTGGATGTCGATTTCACTTCCATGGTTTCCTTTTGCCCTAAAGCAATTTTTTTCTTTCAGCAATCCGTTGAATACAATGTCGAGAACATCTTCTGTTTTCGATTCGAGCGTCTCTGTAAATCCGCTTACGTACTTATTGAATATTACTCCGTAGAGCAAGCTGCTCATTGTCTCTATCAGCCGCTCAACTGGAACATCGCGCAACACGCCGCAGGCGTTCAGATCAGCGAAGTACTTTCTCCACATCGACTGCTCGTCCAGCGGTGCCGGCAAAGCGCGTTCTTTGAACTCAGCCCTTTCCTGAACTATCAGCTCAATCACGTAAGGATGAGCATCGAAATATTGGAAATAGACGCGCAATGCATGCTCGATGCGATCGAGGGGTGACTCGATTTGAACAACGGCGGCGCTAACCTGTTGACTGAGCTGCTGCATACAGTTATCGACGGTGGCCAGGAATAAGTGTTTCTTGCTAGGGAAATATCTATACAATGTGCCTTTCGCCACGCCCAACTGATCGGCAAGCAACTTCAAATCGGAGCTGGGGTAGCCCAGACGGGCGAAAAACAGCGCCGCCGCATCGAGAATCTCCTGCTTCCGCCTCTGGGAAAGCTCTTCATCCTTCGGTCTTCCGACCGGCTTGCGCATTCGCACCGAAATCAAATCGGAGGAACGGTCATTAGTTGTAGCTTCCGTGGTTAGTTCTGCCATAATTCGCCATCGCCGTAATTGCCAGGAGTCTATATAAAATAGATGAGGCATACTTAATTGACCATCGAGTCAGCTAATTATATCAGACAGCTCTTGACGGCGGCAGAACGGGCGATTTGGGACTTAGTCCTTACAGTCGAATGGCAGTGAGAATCAACCTCTGGATTGACTTACATACAAACGTATGTATAATATATTCATAGGACATTGCGCACTGCCCGATAGATAGATCGTAGTGCTGCTCCCTATGCGCGAGTGTCTCCCGGGGCCCTCGCGCCAGCGCGGGGGTTGCGTGCGCTCACCAGTGGGCAGGTAGCCGTGTTGGCAAAAAATGCCGCCCCTGACAAGCGACGGCATTACGTGTTTGATTCATCAACCATTGGTCAGCTCAGTACTGTCTGACTATCGCGGCTTGTGCTGTTGTATTCGAGGCTACTTTATTGGCGTTCGTTCTCTTCAAGTTCTGAATCTGGGTCATGGCGCTAACGCAAAAGGCGCGCATTCTGACGTCAGGATTCAGCTTGAGGCAAGCGTTGTACTGGAAAATGGAATTATCATACTCACCCAACTGGAAGAAGGTGTTAGCCAGCTGATAGTGCGCGGCGATGCTGGTCGGTTCGTCTTGAACGGCTTTGACGAAGAAAGCCTTGGCCAGCGGGAATTTCCCTTGCTTGTACTGGTTGCAACCGGCAGTGAAAGCATCAGATGCGAGGCTAGGCAAACTGGCGGTAAAAAAGAAGATGGCCAGAGCGGCAAGCAACGGCATTGCGGCTCTGCTGGGGCTTATCGAGAAGATACTGAGAATAAAATTCAACATTTTCTTCGCATCCTAAAGTCTGCCGGCAGCT
>JAYRNY010001110.1:0-4030 GCA_041911975.1 bacterium
GTTGATACCATCAAGGCTGCAAGCAAATTCGTCAGTGCAAGTTTTTGCTACGAGCGTTGCTCCCGCCTTGAGCAGTTTTTCAACAGCGACAGCATTTTTCTTCGCCGGTGCGTGTGTTTGTGCATATGTTGGGTTGCCACAACCGGTCACTTCGCCCTTTACGTCAAACAAGTCTTTGGCGGCAAACTTCAATCCAGCCAATGGCCCCATGCTCGCACCCGCAACATTGAGTTCTTGAATTATGCCGTTAAATCTCTTAATGGCTGTGGTCATTGTTGCATCTGTGTCTGCTGGTTTTGCTGTTGGAGTGGCATCTGATTTTGCGTTTCCTGCCCTTGCATCTGCTGGCTCTGCGCTTGCTGTCGCTGCAGCGTTCTCCGCTGCATGAACTTGTTGAAGCTGTCGGCAGTTGATGGGTCCGCCCGGAAAGGTTCGAGCATGTATGCCCTTTCGACTCGAAGGATTTGATCCTCCGGCATACCTGCAAAATTGAATCCTTTTATCGACGTTGTTTTGCGAACGCAATCTCGATCCGGTTGAAATCTTCCAAACGTTTCAATTGTGGTCGAGCGCACAATCGTGCCTGACTCTTTCGAGACTACGAGAGCCGGTCCAGTTGCGGTTTCTACAACAGAATCATTGCCCGAATGAAGAAACTTCGACTGGCGGATCAAGTTGTATTGAGTGTTGTTCTCGGACTTGATTGAATTGCGGTACGGACAACGATTGAGATGCCAGACGCGACCGTTATTGTCGAGCTGGTGTCCGTAATGGAATGTTCGGTATATGCTCTCTAGCCTGTTGGGCTCGAGGTGCGTCCGCGTGCGGTAGTCTATGAAGTCGACCACCAGCGAGCGATCCACATAAAAGGTGCCGGCTAGCCATGGTGGAATGCAGATCCAGTCGTCCACTGGCTCGCCTAAAATCACGGCATTCGGGTTGAATTCTTTGCCGGGCATAAATTGAGGCTCTAGCGGTTGCACTGTTTCCGAGTGCTGGATTCCGGCCTTGAGCATGGTCGAGGCGCCCGAAGCCGTCGACGTGCCCGAAGAGACGGCGGAACCGGCAGGGATGCGTCTTGAGCCTGAACGGCTGCGCCCATCAATACTGCGCAGCTTACGATGATAAACGCCATTCGGCCAGCGACATTCCTCATATGGAGGAGCATTATTGCATCGCTGGACGATTTAATCTATCCGTCCGGGCTGAAAGCCTGCTGGGTTGGGGTTCTAGGCGGCGGCTGGGGCTTTTAGGGGACTGAAACCCGGGTGGGTGCTCAAAAACTGCCAAACTGGCTATTTTCAGGGCATATAAGTAGGATGGGAGTTATGTGTTAACGAATCTCCTCTGCCCAGCCAAGGGAGCGTTATGGGTTCGAGTAAGAAAAACACTTCAAGTGCAAAGTCTAAGGCAAAGGCTCAGACCGCTGAGTGCATTGCCGCGCTGGAGATTGAGCTGAAGGTGACTGGAGATGACTGTGCAGCCACCGGTGAGCAGGGTGAGGAAACCCAGGCAATTGCACCGCCGGCTAAAGAATCTGCCCCGGTTTCTTTGGAACCCACCCCGGATGCCGCAGAGCCTGCCATGACGGGAGCCGACTCGTCAGCCGAGGCCGCCGCACCCACAAACGAACCTGCAGATCGCAGCAGTGAGTCGACTGAAAAGCCAGCGGCAGCCCCAAGTCTTTCGTTGCATGCTTCAGCCATTCCGCTCAGCTTAAAGCCAGAGATGTCTGTAGATTGGCCGCTTTCGAGAAAGCGACAGTTGTTCAACATCGTGTATTTCGGACTGATCACCTACCAGTTGTCAGTGCTGGCTCATAATGGAGCAGCGCCCTGGGCGGCGTTTGCTTGTCTTGCCCTGGTTGTCCCACTCGGCATCGCGTCTGTTTTTTACCTCTTCAATCACCGTCACCACCAGACTTCATCAGATGAATTCAGCCCGGCTGCACGGAGAAGTTTGCGCGCGGCGGCTTTGCTTATTCCAGCATTCTTGATGTTCGGGATGGTCAGGAGCGAACCTCCAACACCATATCCACCTTCCGGCTCGTTGTTGGATGGGTCAGTACTGCCGCCGCCGGTCGGCAATACATTTGCAGGCGAGATGGCTCTTGGAAAACGAGATTACAATCATCATCGATATCAAAACGCGCTGGGTCATTTTCAGACCGCTGCAGGTATCGATCCAACATCCGATGTTGCAGCCGAATGGATAGCGGAAACCAACGACAGTATGTTCCGCTTTCCGGAGGCGCTTGCAGCAGCAACACATTCTATTGACCTGAACCCGGACAACGAAAATGCGCATGTAATTTCGGCGCATGCATATAACATGATGGGACAGTTCACTAATGGTTTGCAAATGGCTGACCGGGCCATTGCGCTAAATCCGGAAGATGGTGAAGCATATGGTTATCGGAGTACGGCTCTAAATGGACTCGGACGCTATGCAGAGGCTCTTCCTGCCGACAACAGCCACGTACGACTTCATTATTACGAGCCGCGAGCGTTCGAGCAGCGTGCACGCACCTTGTTCAACATGGGTCGAACAAGTGAAGGCAATTACGACATGCAGCTAGCCGAAAACATTCGCAAGAGCGGCAATAACTAATTTCTCTCAAGTTTGTAAACTGCCGCACTCCGGGGCACTGCCCCAGTAGATTTCTGAATCCCGCAGACAGCGCAGAGATATTGCTCTTGCGGCAGGATTCGATGGCTGTGGTCACTTGTAAGATCTGCGATGCGGAAAACTGACCGCGAATGATGGCAAAACCGTTTCGTTCAAACTCGGTGATGGTATCAGATGGTGTCAGAAGAGCCATTTAGTATCCTTCAAGTCTGTCGGTTTTGTCTTTCGCAAAACCTTTGCAAAGTCTTCGGAGCCCTTTTCCGGAAGCGGTTTTCCCGCGAGGTATCTGAGCAAGGTGAATTCCTGCCAGAGGTTTTTGTCTGTCTCCGTCAGTTTTTCATAATTCTCCAGCTTCTCTCCACTGAGATAGCTCAAGTATGCTTTACGAATTCTTGTCTCGTCTTTGGAATAGAACCCACTTGCTGATGCTTTTCCAACTTCAGACAGCGCGTTTGCAATAAATTGTTTCTTTTCCTCCCCCTGGGCTGCTTGAGCAAGTCGCTCCCAGCAGATGGAGAAAACATGCGATCTTCTGCCGTCTGTGTTTTGAAAGGATTTGGACAAAAATGTTTTGAGAAACTCTCTGTCTTCAATGAAGTCGAAGTAGTGCCCAGGTTCGAATGAATGGCTGAGCAGATACTCGTATTGATAATAGTCGAGCAATGCCTGGCGTAAATCATCCAGCTTCTCATTGCAAGCCGAGCGCCTGGCGAACATGGAAGCGTCGTATTGAATGTGCGAACTGGCAATGCGATCCAATAGATCTCTGGCTGTCTGAAACTTATCTCCCAGCGCCATTGCATTTGCCAGCATCGAGAGGGTCCTCCAATGCAGCGACTCAGTTATTGTGATGTTTGCTGCTGCAAAAAGTTCTTTGGCTTTAGACAATTCATCACGAGACTTGTCAATATCCTTTTTCTCAAACCAGCACTGCGCTAAGAACACATGTGGTGATGGTGCATTGGGATCGGCTTTAGATGCGGCTTCGAATTCAGGTAGCGCTTCATTTGGTTTCTCGTTGCGAAAGTGAATTCTTCCCGCCATGTAGTGTCGGGCGAAGTCCAGGTCTACCTTTTCCGGATGCAGCAGAGGCTTGAGTATCGATGTCGCCTTCTTGTATTGTTTGCGAAATTTGGAATCAAGAACGAATCTGGAGGCAAATTCGCAAAGAGATTCTTTATAGCTTGTGCATGATTCTGTGGACGGCCATCTCGTCTCAGCAAAGTCCTCAGCTTTGGCATCCAGGAGAAACTGGCAGCTGAGCTGACGTCTCGACCGCTGCAATGCAGGTTGTGCAAATGATGCCCATTCTTTAGAATATGCTAAATGCCGGCCTAAATCGGCCATGTGAATCAATTCGTGTAGAAGAATTTTCTTCAAATCTTTCTGGGATTCTGCCCCA
>JAYRNY010001111.1:0-4454 GCA_041911975.1 bacterium
CGGTGATCCTAATCTTGAAGAGCAGCACCTCAATGTCATGGTTTATGCGCCAGATCCGACGCGTCCTTACTGGACCTATGTCACGGCAGGTTTGAGCAGTCCGTGGCTGCAAGAGACGCCTGCCGAAGTAACCGGATTCGGCTGCGAGATCATGATCAAGTCCAAGGAAGATATGCCATGGGCACCGCAAATCTTACGGACTTTAGCGTTCTACATCCTCAATCATGCTGGTACGCTTTCGCCCGGCGTCCGAATCGATTTGAATGGACCGATTATTCCCGGGTCCAACTCCAAGCTGACCAACATCTTTATCTGGTACCCCGACGACGCTCCAGATTGCTGGTATTACTTGCCTTCAGGCGGCTTTGGCTTGTTCATCGCCATCGGCATCACGCCGGACGAACGCCAGTTTGCCGAGTCGATCGAAGAATATGGCACCTGGTGCATCCAACAAGTGCTGCGTCAAATGGGGCACGATCAAGTGACCGATCCATATCGCGACACTGTCATGGATCAAGAAGGTATTGGTTTGGCATTGTTGAAGACGAAGTCCTTCGCCGACAATTTCCGTGCCAACGTAGCCTACGGCACCGGAGACCAGCAATTGTAGGGTCGGCTCCATGCGTCGACCGTTTTGAACAGGCGTTCTGTCGGTATCTGGGCGCATACAATGCGCCCCTACGCTCCGCTGGACACAGTCTTCGCACCCAAACTGTAGCATGCCGCCCGGAAATTTCATTCCTTACGAATCGCCCACTTGCACATTAACTCGCAAGCCACGGCAACCATGTCGGGATCGAACTCATCAACATAGTCCCGATAGCTT
Organism: bacterium; assembly: GCA_041911975.1. Taxonomy (GTDB): domain Bacteria; phylum Cyanobacteriota; class Vampirovibrionia; order Obscuribacterales; family Obscuribacteraceae; genus QKMZ01. The sequence continues at coordinate 827 of JAYRNY010001111.1, forward strand.
TGAAAACGGGGGTCCGTTTTCAGTACCTTCATGATTTCATCTTGCGGTTGCCCGCTGGCTAGCAGCTCAAGCAGCGCGTCCTGAAAATCTGTCAGTTCTTGATTCTCAGGCATAGCACAACTCCAGGATCTCTCCCATCGTTTCAAAATCTTCGCGAAACTCATGTTGTGCTTCGGGATCAAACATCGTGTTTCCCAATCTCTCTAGAATTACAAACTCCGTGTTAGGGCAAAGTTTCAATGCCAAAGTCGCAAGGTTGAATACCTCCTGGGGCACACTATCGTCATGCGTATCACGCCGCACAGCCGCCCGTTTCCCCGACTCGGACGGGCTCCACGAACCACCTGAGATATGAATCTCGCGCACTTTCGCCAACGGATAAGAATTCAACAACTCGAGTTCTTTCACTCCAAAATTCGCAAGTTGGCAGTAAATGTTGTGAACATCCAATAGAAGGAAACCATCGACTTCCGAAATCAACTGGTCAATGAAATCGCCCTGCCGTTTCACATCTTCCATTGAAAATGCAAACGCGAGATTCTCCAGTCCCACTGGACATTGCGTTGCGTCGGCATACCTCTTCATTATCTCTTTCCCGTGACGCAGAGACTCAGCATTCATCGGTACTGCCAGCGGTGCACCCTGCGCGATAGGCCCTGCTTCTGAGAATCCAAAATGTTCCGATGCATGGACATACTTTCGAGATTTGAAGTCCTCTTTTGTGAACTCAAGCCATTTCTTTTGCCTTTCCGAAAACCGTGCCGACAGAGGCGATAAATTTACTCCATGCCCGGTAAGTACACCTGCATCACTGAACTTGTCCAGCAGATCGTCACACCACTGCTGCATTACTACACCATTGATAGGAAAATCAAAACTCCATTCCACTGCTTCAACCATGTTATTTTCGAAAAGCAATTCAGTTGCCTTATGGAAGTCATCAGTCGGCATCAATGAAAGTCCAAGCTTTGGTTTCTTGTTAGTCATGCTAATTCATTCTACGTAGTTGGAGTTGGCAAACACTCCTGCATGCAAACTAGCCCCTTCCACAATCAAATCCGCCTTGCAATTTTTCCTTTTTCCACCAAACGAAACTGCCACAGCCTTCATGTTGCGGGTAGAGAACGCTGTCATCCTTAAAGCCAACCAATTCGAACAAAATTTGTCTCTGTTTTTCTGCTAATTGTTTTTTTCGAAGCTTCATATACCAAAGAGCCAAATCTCGGTGCCCCTTTCGTCTGACGTGATCTTTGGCATCCAGTCGGTCGACCATCGAGATGGTTCTTAGCTTGAGCTTTTCGCTGGCAATGAAGTCTTTCTCCGAGAAAGATATTTCTGGCGTTCTATTAGCTGTCCCTGGGCTGTCTTTCGGGTTGAATTCTGGTATCTGGACGGCAATTAGACCATAAGCCATTGAATTCAATACTGACGCACAGGCCTTTATCTGTTCTGGATCAACGGCTGAATTTCCTTCGCAAGATTGAAAAGCTTCTGCCAATACCTTGCAGCAGGTACGCATTCCATCCGCGTTTCCTGACCTTTCAAAAAGCTTCGAAGCCATGAAATACAGATTCAATTTTGAAAATTTGCTGGACGATTTATCTGCCGACATCAATGCAGTGCGAATGGCTTTATCGGCAAGTACTCTATTTTCAGCTGGCATCAATTTAGAATCGAGCTTCACGTGTGTTTTTGAGTCATTCCCTTCATTCTTTACATTGCCATATGAAGCGAATCGCTCTGCCCAGGAGACCAAAGAGTTTTCCCATCTTGCAGGATTCCTTTGTCGAAAGCCTTGAGCAGTGGATGCAGTGCTGAATTCCCCTGCCAAATTAGTTGCACCTTCAAGCAACCTATTTGCAAGCAGGAGCAAATTAAATGCTCGGAAATCCGGCGTCGATTCCGGGCTGTTCTGGATTCGCTGTATCACTGAATCTACAGACTCAGTTTTGTCTTCGGCGTGCGCGGGCACTGGCGAGCTAAGCAGTCCACTCGCGAACGCAACTGCGAGCAAAGCACTTCTTCTCGTTGGCTTCATAGATGGTACCTCCATTGCCTGTCGTCGCAGCCGGTGTATGACTGCGTTCTCGTCGGGCTTTTATCCCATACCACAGGCATACGCTGGTAGATTCCTTTCCCTTTCCCACCAAACAAGCTGGCCGCATCCTTTGCTCTGTGGATAGAGAATTTTGTCGTCACTGATGCCCACCAGATTGAAAAGTATCTGCTTTTCCTTCTCCGCCTTAGCTGTTTTGCCGAGTTGCATGTACCAGAGCGCTAAGTCTCGATGAGCTTTTCTTCTCGTGTGATTCTTCGCATCTAATCGGTCCGCCATTGCGATACCTCTTAACTTGAGTTTCTCGCATTTACTGAAGTCTTTATCTGAATAGGGCTTTACCGGTATTTGATTCGGCCCTGGTTTATAGTCCGGTATTTGGGCGGCAATCAGTCCATTTGCCATCGTGTTCAAAACTGATATGGCTGCGCTTGTTTGGTCTTCATTTGTAATTGGACTCTTTTCGCAAGAAGTAAAAGCATCTTCCAAAACTTGATTGCATTTCAGCATTCCCGTGTTGTCTCCAGCTTTTTGAAACAGACGGGAGGCAATGAAGTACATGTTTAGTTTTGCAAGCGTGTTCGAAGATTTGTCTAGCTGCGCAATCGCCCTTTGGATTATTGCGTTGGCGGCGGCATTGACCCCGTGCGGAGGTGAACAGCCTTCGAGAGAAAGCTGGTTAGCCCAGGGTCCCAAAAATGCTTCCCACCTCCTTGCCATAAAGACGTAGGTTTTGTCTTGCTCATTTGCAACGGGTCCATATTGCAATGCGACGTTGATTTTTTTGTCGTCAGCAAGAAGGTCGCCAGCAATTTTGAGAAGGTAATATGCTCGGACCTCCGCCGCCATTTGTGTATTGCTCACAATTTTCTGTACGACAGAATCCGTCGTCTCGCCTTTGTCCACTGCTAACGCAGGCAGCGGTGAACTAAGCAGTCCCGCTGTGAACGCAATTGCCAGAATTGCTCTTTTTTTCTGAGTAGTTTTCATCGCTGCTACAGAAGCCCCCTAGCCCATCCCGCATCCATACAATCCAGTTATCTTTTCCTTTTGCCACCAAACCAGGCTGCCGCACCCTCTGCTCTGTGGATAGAGTACACTGTCGTCCTTGAAGCCAACTAGTTCAAATAAGATCCGTTTTTCCGCCTCAGCCTTCTCGGTTTTCCCCAGCTGTATATACCAAAGAACTAAATCCCGATGGGCCTTTCTTCTCACATGGTCTGATGCCGGCAATCGATCCGCTATTGTGACCGCTCTTCGTTTGAGTTTCTCGCATTCTACGAAGTCTTTCTCGCTAAACGGTTTTATCTGCACTTGTCGTCCCGCGGTTTGATAAAAGAGAGGTATCGAAGCCTTAATGAAACCATTTGACATTGAATCCAAAATCGATATTGCAGCTTTGATTTGTTCCTGATCTATTGGCGAAATTCGCTCGCTCGCTTTAAGTGCCGACTCCACTGTGTTGTCACATTTGCGCATTCCCGACATGTTGCCGGCTCTTTCATACAGTCTTGCCGCTATGTAGTACAAGTTCAACCTTGCAAACCCATTTGGGACCTGGCTAGCTAGAAG
>JAYRNY010001112.1:0-4032 GCA_041911975.1 bacterium
CAGCAAGAGCATGAGTTTTTCAATAGACAGCAAGGGATCATTAATATGCTCGTCAAACATCGAGTCGAGCGAAAAAACAATCGCCTTTTGCGTGCGCTCGAGAACCTTGTTGCTGGCGGCGCGATTAAAGAGCGCCTGCACTTCGAACTTGAGCAAAATCGATGAAATGGTTTTGTCAAAGGTGACCATCAGCTTGATCGGACGCTCATCTCTTTGTGTGCAGAGACACTCGGCTTTTAGAATTCCTTGAGCGACATTGTTTTCCACGATGGTCCAGACCCAGGCTTTGCCACCAAAATTCTTCAGCGCGTCCTCGACCGCTTGAAAGACCGCATCGCGCTCACCGCAAACACGAATCGGGAAAGGATTTTCGAGAACATCATTGCGCCCCATCGCCTTCAGTGTGTAACCGACAGCACCGACGGCGGCTGCGCCAAGCAGGAATAACGGATTCATTTCCATCTCCTTTGGTGAGGGTCTCGAATCGGTTCAATGCAGGGGACTCGAAAAACCCACGATAAGGCCGATACTAGTGTGGCAGATTAATGCGCTTTCGGATCCGCCCGGACGCAAGAACGTTACTTTCGGACAGGAACCCGAAGGTCAATGCCGCACGAGAAACAAGCGCTTCGAGCGATCTGACCTTTAACGAAGACGGTCGAATCTGAACTCGAAAACAGCTTTGCCGATTGGGATGCGCAAGATCGCTTCGTCGAATCTAGTCTGATCGTAATACAGGCATCCTTCGATGCTGCCGCCCGGCGGCACGGTCGACGGTCCCAACTCGCTCTCGCGCACACTTGCCGCTTGCTGCTGCGACTGATCCGTGACGGCTTGTGCCCGCTGATACGCGCGCTCGCGAGCCTGATAGTCAGGCATGCTCGTCACCATCGTGGTCATGCCCGATCCCGAGTTGTACCAGGAATTTCCGTAACCGCCATATCCAAAGGACGGTGGCATGTATCCGCCATAGGGCATGAATCCGCCATTGCCGATCACGTTTGTAGTTGCGGTCGTCGTTGCCTGCGAGCCCCAGAAGCGAATCCACTTCGCCTTGCTGTTGCCCTTTTTCTCTATCGACTCAGCCAGAGCCTCGCCTTGTACTTGCCTGGCGAGAATGATCTTCGGCTTCAACACAATCAAATCCGGACCTTGAGGAAGCACGTGAATGTTGTAGCCGCCATTATTAGTAACGCGCACCATCGCTTTTGAATTTTTGGTGAAATCATCGCCCTTCAGAAGAAGAGCCGCTTCGACAATTACATTGTTGCCGTTGATGCGCTCGCGCACTATCCCGTCAGCGGTCTCACGAGAAACATTCGGCGCGCCCGGCAGAAAACGATAGAAAACAGCATCCTCAGCTCTTTGCGGCGAGAATTTCTTGAACACCGAATTGGTTCTATCTTTGATGCCGATTGCATCTTTGTACATCTGCTGCGACTTTGCTTGATCGCCGCTTCTGAAAGCCAGCGCCGCAATACCTTCCATCTGATTGGCGCATGCTACGCTCTCCGGCCCGGAAGCCTTTGAATGCAAATCCAGAGATTCCTGATAAAGCTTGGATGCTTCGGCAAAAGCCCCCTTGTCTTCGAGCAAATGGGCGAGATGCTCGATACCTCCGCAAAGGAATGCGATATCCGTATCGCCAGCTTTTTTCCAATTTTCTATCGCTTCGCGCGCCAGTTGCTCCGACTTCCCAAGATCACCCTGCAGCTGGTACATCCAGGACTGGTCGTCCATGTAGCGGGCAGTCAGATTGGCTGAAACATTTTGCGTGTGTTTGAGCAAAGACTCCACTGTTTTCAACTCTTTCGGCAGAGTTTGAAACTTGCCCTGCCACATCTTTGCCTCTATGAGCGAGAGCCTGACTGCTATTTCGGCGACTCCACCCTGGACAGTTTTCAGCCGATCGGCAGCTACAGTCTCCGCGCGCTCATAATCACCTACTTCAATGGCCTGGTCGCTGTCGGCAGCAGAGCCGCCGCCGGTCGTTCCGGGGTTGGAGCCGGTGGTCTGTCTTTGAAATACAGTTTGAGCATCGGCACCAGATTCACCCGCCTCCAGGTCTGATGGGGGCATTTGCTGAGCCAATTTGTGATCATCTATGGAGGCACTGCATGGCATCGCCCCCATGCTGGCTGTCACCGCCACAAAAATTGAAAGAATGGAGAAAATCGGCTTTATCGGACGTGTGCCCGCATCACTCATACAACCCCCTCGGTCAAAATTTCCAATCTTCTCAAGGCGCTTGACTTGGATTTTTCAAGCTTAGTTTACACGGCGGGAACATCTTCGAAAAACCGGGCATCATAAGTAACTAGAAATTGAGACGGTCGCCAGCAGAGCCCCAAAATGCCACGACAGTCTGCCGCCAAAAGGCAAGAAATTGCAACGATGGGCGGGTATTATGGAGGCACGGAGTCCCTGAAGCGTAATAAGCGGAATCTCTAAAGACGGGTCTCGATCAGTCAAACCGGCCGGATTCATGAAATTCGCAAGAAAACCGAGATACAACCTATTAAATCTGTTGCTGGCATTGCTGAGCTTCTTCAGCCTGACATTGCTGCCTGCAATTGCCAATCCACATTCTTGCTGCATGCAGCCGGCTGCTGCTGCGGAAAGCTGCATGTGCTCTCAAGCAGCGGATTGCTGCAAAGAATCGACTCCAGCCAGTCTCGCACAAGACCGCACTACAGTTTCCTTTAAACAGGCTAGAGCCGCTCAAGTTCCGTATAACGCCGCAGTCTGGGCCCCAGCTGCACAGCTCGTTCGCCTTGCGGCAGCACGACCGGCATTCAATAAGCCTGTAAAACAGGTACATTCAAACAACAAGCGGTATCTCATGCTGAGGGTTCTCCTGATTTAGAGAGTTGAAAGCCTTCATCGGTAGTCAATTCTCAAATCAATCTAAAAGGAGAAAGCAATGAAAAGCTTTTATTTAACCGCTGTATTGGCCTTGCTCGTGGCGTTTTTAACACCGACAGGCGTATTCGCCAACGAGGCACATGGAAGATGTGGGCTGCAATTGGCAGACGCCGGGACACACACCACCTGCGCTACCGAGTGTAACAAGTGCGCCGAGAGCTGCGAAAAGGCACTAGCACACCTGCAAACTAAAGGCGCCAGCGAAGCCACAATCAACACGCTGAAAGACTGCATCACACTGTGCAAAACCAGCGCCGACCTCAAGACGCGCGGCTCTTCGTTGTCGGGCAAACTAGCCTCGGCATGCGCAGAAGCATGCAAATCGTGCGCCAAAGTCTGCGCTGACACCAAAGACGAAGCCCTCAAGGACTGCGTCGAACAGTGCAATACTTGCGCAAAAGCCTGCACCAACACGGCCAAAGCTGGTGGTGGAAAGGCCTGCTGCAAGTGAGTTTGCGTAATGCAGGGTGGAAGCCATGCGTCGACCGCTGCTAATTTCAGCAACTAAACAAATTGTGGGCCGCCGGAATTCCCGGCGGCCCCTTTTACACTCAGAGACCGGCAGACTTGTCGTTCTTCAGCAAGAAATCAACGCCTTCCTGCGTGATCACATACCTGCGATCCCTGGCTCCCAGCATGTGATTGGAGCGCAGAAGTTTCACAACTTCCTCGAGCTCGCGTATGGCATTTGCATCGTTTGCGCCAGCACGCTCGATTAATTCCGATCCTTTCAAACCGCCGCTGTGGCGGACCTTCTCGCGCGAATAGCAAACCAAACGCAGTATTCTGATGGCAAGCCGTGCCTGTGCTCGGTCTTTAAACATAGGTCTCCGCTGCCACCTTTTGCCACCATCGCCGGTTTCATTTCCATCATACATTCCGCCCCCTGCGCTATCACCGAAGAATTAGGTAAAACTCAGCTATCATCAGGGTTTTCAACGTTAAGGCAGGCTCAGGTGCTTAACATTTCAATTTTCTTTCACACCCCACACCTTTCCCAGATCCGATTCCCTGAAGGCAGGAAAGACAGGCGTTTTCAGAATCGGACCGGGGAGAACCACCGCCTTTTTCTTTCTTCGGAAAGCTCGTATTCCTACGCTTTCGCAA
>JAYRNY010001113.1:0-2745 GCA_041911975.1 bacterium
AGCGCCTGATTCGCGAGTCCATCGCAGACAAATTTCCCAAAGACGCCATTCTGGGAGAAGAAGAGGGTGGTGACGATGCTCCCCTCTCGAAAGGCCGGCGCTGGATAATCGATCCAATCGATGGCACCTACAACTATGCCCGAGCTGTGCCGATTTTTTCTACTTTGCTGGCGCTTGAAAAGGACGGCGATATTATTTTGGGCGTTGTGTACAATCCCGCCATGAGTGAGATTTTCTGGGCTGAGAAAGGCTCTGGGGCGTTCAGGAACGGCAAAAAGATCCACGTCTCACAAATCTCCGAGATGAAAAACTCGCAATTCAACTTCGGAGCATTGAACCGCGTAAAGGCGTTCGGGCTCTGGGATGGGTTTTCGGAACTGATTAGCAAAACCGTTCGCCAGCGAGGATTTGGCGACTATCTTGGCTTTGCACACGTGTTCGAAGGCAAGGCCGAGGCGCATCTGGAAGTCGGCGTAAAGGCGTGGGACCTGGCACCCATGAAGATTATCGTCGAAGAAGCTGGCGGTCAGTTCTCCGATCTCTCAGGCGGGCAGTCCGTGTACACGGGCAGCTGTCTTATCTCCAACGGACTTGTGCACTCGCAGTTTTTGGGCATATTAAAACGTTGATAGCCGTCCGATGCCGCTTAATCAGCCATTTTTGACAACTATCAAGGTAAAATTGCCTCTCTGAGGGAATTCTCGAATGCTCAAGGCCGAATGGACAAAATCAATGCGGGCGCGAATGACGCTCGTTATGTCTTTGTCCAGTGTTGTGCCTGTCGTCATCTGTCATTTGATCGTCGTCGGCACCAATGGAGCCAGAATCAGCGACATTCTCTGGTATTTACCTCTGATTCCGGTGCTTATCGCCATCAACTGGTTTCTCTCCGGCATCATTCTCATACCTTTGCGCCAGCTGTTGCAGGCCACAACCAAGCTGGCCAATATGGACATCAGGCAACGGCTGGAAGTAGAGCCCAACGAGCTTTTGGAGACGGCGGAGCTGAGAAAATCCTTCAACAAACTGCTCAATCGCCTGGAAGAATCGCTCAATATTCAATGCCAATTCGTAGCTGATGCCAGCCACGAGTTGAGAACTCCGCTCACATCCATTCAAGGTTACACGAAACTATTGCTGCGCCGCGGACAGAGTATTGATGGGCATCTTCTTGCCGAGGCTCTGCAAACGATTTCCGATGAATCGGGGCGCTTGATTCGCCTTGTATCCGACTTGCTGCAATTGGCGCGAGCCGACGCTGGTCAAGCAATCATCAATCAGCAAGAAGTTATCGATGCGCGCGATGTTCTCGCCTCGGTCGAGGACACAGTCACAGTCATTGCTCCGGAGCAGATCGAAATACAGTTCATCATGCCCAGTCAGCCGATCTTTGTTCTTGCCGACAGCGATCGTTTGAAGCAAGTGTTTCTAAACCTGACCAACAACGCAATCAAGGCTACGCAAGCCGGCGGCAAGGTTACAGTCACTTTGCGCATGAGCAATAATCAGGCGATCATCAGAGTCATTGATACCGGTATTGGTATCGCGCCCGCGGATCAGCAACGCATCTTCGATCGTTTCTACAGAGTCGAACGTTCTCGCGTGAAGAGCCGCATCTACGGCGGAGGCACGGGACTCGGTCTGGCCATCGCGCTCACCATCATCAAAGCGCACGGCGGCAGCATCGATCTGGAAAGTGAATTGAACAAGGGATCGACATTCACTGTACGTCTACCTGTTGCCGATGAGAAGACGGGCAAGAGCGACACGGAAAAAAAAAGAACCGCAGAGCTGGCCAGGCTGGAAGCACAGGAGAAGGTGGAGAAGCAGGAGAAAGAACGTCCGAAGGAAAGTCCCAGTCAGAGGGAGCAGCCTAAAGAAGCGCAGCAGGAGGATGCTGACGTAAGGACGGCCACCGCTGTGCAAGAACCGAAGGATTGAACTTTATTGTAGTGGCGATGCCATGCATCGCCTCTGCCGTTTTTGAGTAGAAAAAACGCACCGCGTGAGCAGTGCGTTTCGAATTATTGTAGTCGGAGAAACTAGGCAGTCGCTGCTGCTGCTTCTTCCGGTGCTGCTGCCGGTGCGCCTTCTGCTGCTGCCGGTGCTTCTTCGACAACCGCTTTCTTCGCGACAACGCGGGCGACGACTTCGTCTTCGGGATTGAGGATTTTGATCTTGTCGGAAATCTTCAGATCCGAGAAGTGCAATCCTTGATCGAGTTCGGTAATCATGGAGACGTCTGCTTCGATGAAGTCGGGGATGTCGCCCGGCAAACATTCGATTTCGGCGTCCTGGAATACTTCTATCAATTGACCGCCTTCGATGGTCACGGCAGTGGAGACGCCGACGAATTTCAGCGGCACTGTCACCGTCAGTTTGCGGTCCAGGGCGACGCGATAGAGTTCTACGTTGAGAACTTCGTGTGTCGTAGCTTTGCGCTGTACGCTACGGATGATGGCGTTGACCGGTTTACCCTTGCCCATTTCCAACTCGATCATGTGGGAATAAGCGCCTTTCGGCAAACGAGAAAATTCTTTGGCGTCAATCTGAACGTTTTCAGACGGCTGGCCGGGACCATACAGAGTACCCGGGATTTTGGCTTCGCGGCGAAGCTGTCTCGGCGTTTTTTCTTCGCGATTGGCGACCGCCAACTTAATCTTATCCATGACCGGAAAATCCTTATAAATACCTAAGCCTGAAGCGGACGTTAAACTCCCCGCAGAGCGGAGGAGTTAAGAGCTG
>JAYRNY010001114.1:0-1795 GCA_041911975.1 bacterium
AAGACTACTGGTTCGGCGATCAGATCGCGCTCGAGGCGCTAGTCAGATTCGGAGACGAAGAATTGAAGCATCAGGAATTGTTCAGGCGCATCGAAGCACTGATTGCAGCGGAAATGCCGCCGGGTTACAAGTTTGCCGCCGAGGCGAATGCTCTTGCGCATGCGGTTCTGTCGAAGAGCCCATGGGCGGTCATGGCTTTGATCTTGCACATAGAGCTCTTCACGCAGTTGCACTATCAAGAGAGCATCGCATACGACGATCGACTTTCACCACTGTTCAAGGACATTTTCTTATTTCACTGGCGGGAAGAAAGCCAGCACGCAATTATCGATGAGATTGAATGGCGCAGGGTCGACGCTCATGCCGGAAACGACGAGCGCCGGAAAGCCGTGCATGAGTTTTGTGAGCTAATTGCGGCCTTAGACGGTATTCTGCAGCAGCAAGCCAAATTTGATAGCGATTATTTTTGCTCGACCTTGGCAGCAACTATTTCCGAGAGCCAGGCTGAGATGATTCGAGAGAAACTTCTGCAGGCATACCGCTGGCAGTATATTCGCTCGGGTGCGCAGCACCGGCATTTCGTCAAGGTACTGCAGGAGCTGGTCAAAGACCGGCACTTGAGAGAGAAAATTTCGACTGCGATCGATTCATTAGGTTAAGTGTTGATCAATTTAAGGGAGGTCCCACCATGCCACTAATTGAAGTGAAACTTGTGGAAGGCGTATTTACAAACGAGCAGAAGATAGATTTGATTGAAAAGTTGACGGAGGCGACAGTATCTATTGAAGGCGAGAACCTGCGTCCGTACACAGTTGTACTGCTGCACGAAGTGAAGAGCGCTGACTGGGGCGTCGGTGGAACGGCGCTGACAACGGAAAACATCAAGAAAATAGCTGCCGGTACGAGAACTTAGTTTTGGCAGCTAAGTCTTTGCCGGCAGCAAACTAAGCTGCTCTGGTCTCAGGCAATTACTCAGAGCATGAGCACATGAAAGAGATTGTCGTGCCCAAAAGAAATGCTCGCGTGATCATTTCCGAGATCGAAATATAGTTTTGAACATAATTCACTCCACACTTTAATGTACCCAGCCCTGCCCCGCAAGGGCTTTTCCGGGAGGTCTGCCGGTCAGGCGCGAAATGTGCCTCTAAGTTCCTTGGAGTTTTGGGAAAGCTTCGGTGAGCAGCTCAAACGTATGCAGGTACAGCGATCTGTTCAGACAATTTCATGAGTGGCGTGGCAGAAGACAGAAAGAGCGGGTGCTTCGGCTGTCCTTTCAGGGTCACACCAAAACAATGAAGCCGGTCGGTATCCGAAATCAGCCGCAGTACCTCCTTGTCACGCTCATAGAGAGACCCCCAATTGCCCCAGGCGACGACGACAAGAGAGGAGCTTTCGACAGCCGCCGCGATGTATTCGTCGTTGAGCTTTCCAACAGGACGGCGGCAGGCCCGCAATTCTTCTGGATATGCGGTCCTGAATGCAAAGAGGTTGACCACTTCCAGCGATCCGCAACCCATTTTGTCAGCCAAAGTAATACATCTTGAAATTGTCGGGTCATTTACGGATGCGTCGGCTTTGCTCGGATTGAGCATAACAAAAGCCGCCTTTGGACGCTCTGAGTTCCACAAGCGGGAGAGCGAATAGCGGTACCTGCCGCTCTTGTCGAAAACAGCAGCGCCGACTTGATGTCGGTGAATACGCCGGCGCCGTCGTTGCGCAACACCAGCGTGACCGGCTGGTTCGTGGCCCAGCCGCACAGGGCGAGATCAAGGTCGCCGTCGCGGTCGAAATCGGC
>JAYRNY010001115.1:0-3173 GCA_041911975.1 bacterium
GATACCAGATCTTCCAGGCTTTCGACAGCAAAAACTGGCCGGAAGTGACCGGAAAAGTCACCCGCGTGGACATTCAAGAAGACTATCAATACAGGCGCAGAGGTTATTACGGCAGCCGCTACCAATACACGCCCATAGTCGAGTACGTATACCTCGTCGACCACGTCTCGCACGAAGGACGGACGAATTTGCAAACGTTCTCATCACGCTCTCAGGCAATCGATTATTTGAACGGCATGTACCGCAAAGGCATGCACCTGCAAGTGCTCTACAACCCCCACCACCCGAATTTTTCGTCACTGCACCGTTCGCAAATCTAGTTGCTTTCCACAAGTGACCGTATGCTCAACACTGCATACGCCAACGTTTACGCTGCGCTAAAGTCGGGGATAGCGACAGAGTAAGCATCTTTGAGCGCGAAATGGATTTTTCAAGCGAATTTCTGAAGAAGTCCCGCCAGGTTTTGGAAAAGCTGGATGCATCCGAAATTGAGCGCGCAGCTCTGCTGCTTGCCGATGTGAGAAAAGCAGGTGGTCGCCTCTTCATCGCAGGGTCAGGAGGTGGAGCCGGTCATGCCTCGCATGCCACGAGCGATTTCCGCAAGCTCTGCAATATCGAAGCGTATGCGCCTTACGACAATGTGCCGGAATTGACGGCGCGCGTCAACGACGAGGGCTGGGACACGACTCTCGTCAACTGGCTGAAAGTCAGCAAAATGAGCAGTCACGATTGCCTGCTCATTTTCTCGGTCGGCGGCGGCGACAAGGAAAAAAACATCAGCGCCAATCTGGTCAACGCGACAGAATTCGCGAAAGAGTCGGGCGTTTCCATAATAGGCATAGTCGGCAAAGACGGCGGCGCCACGGCAAAAGCAGCGACCGTGACCATCCACATTCCAGAAGTCGACGAGAATCTCGTCACTCCACTCACTGAAAGCATTCAATCAGTTGTATGGCATCTGCTGACTTTTCATCCGGCTTTGCAAGCAAGCAAAGCAAAGTGGGAATCGCAAATCAGGAAATGAAAAGCAAAAACGTCTGCTTGTGGTCCGCCTATGTTTCGGCTTCTGCAGTCTTCTTTCCTTGGATTCTGGTGAAGAAGAAATAGGAGCACAAGTACAGGAATACGGCTACAAGTACCAGACTATTTACGCCCCATAGCGTGGAAAAATATTCCAAAATCGCGCCCAGAACTCCACCAAGAAGATTGAAGGCTAATCCTTTGCGAGGATTGGAAGTAGCGTTGAAAGAGACTGGGAAAAGCAGACCCGCCGCAAACATCGGCAAGCTGGTCAGGAGAGTGATCAGGATGTAACCACCTTCTTGTACTTGCAATGCTTGCACTGGAGTGAAGTAGCTGGCCAAAAGGCTGGCGAAAAGAAGCAAGAAGAGAATAGGCTCCTTGCCGGTGAGCTTGTCTTTCAAACGGATGACCAGCAAATTCGAAAACAGAATCGTCAAAAGAATTGAGTTTATGACGATCGCCACGGTCAGCCAGTTGGCACCATAGAGCAGCGACAATCTCGATATCGCCTGCAACTCGAGCAGTAAGAAAGCCGAACCCATGAAGAACAGCTGCCACTCTCGGGGCTCAGCGGGGCGGAACAACACTTTGCGCCCAGCATAACAACTGATGGCGATCACAAATGAGAGTACGAGTAAATAGATCCAGTCGACATGTGGCTTGACGTAGAGGTACGGCCAATCGTCTGTCAAGATACTGACTTCCGGCGGCTTGTAGTCATAATCCAGCGAGAATGCCTTTTTCTCGGAATCGGGCAAAGTTATCGACTTATTCTGCACCGCTTCCCCGACGCAGATCACGGTGTTAGGCCACAACCAACCTTCACGCTTGTCATTGATCAGCAAGGGCATTTGCCCGGTTGCCAATTTGAGCGTAGAAAAGAGCCGATCTTTCAGCCAATCCTGTCCATAGACGAACGCCAGGACCAGCAGTCCATGCGGCTTCAGCAACTTTTGAGCAGCCTGAAAACTCTGCAAGGTGTAGACATAGTTGTCGACCCTGACCGACCCACCATGTCCCAGAGCACTAAAAGAATCAAGGTGAGCATAGACAATGAGATCGTAAGTCTTACTGCAGTGATTGAAGTAGTGACGCGCATCATCGCAAATCACATTCACTCTTGGATCTTGATACGGATGGCCGGGATTATGCTCTTTGCCGATTTTGATAATTGCCGGGTCGAGATCGACAGCATCAACATGTGTTGCACCGCAGTTGAGCGCCTCTTCAACATCGGATCCACTGCCTGCACCTACAATGAGCACTTCTTTCGGTGCTTGCAGCTGGAAATCGAGGCGATATTGGCGCCTGTTTTCAGTCATGAATTCATCAAGCACCGGAACGTTGTATTGCTTGAAGCTATCCGGCAAAAGATTCAGTGCCCACTGATAACTGCGGCGATTGGCAAATACTTCCACCCCTAGGGGCACCAAAACCTGCTTGCCGTCAACCTCCGCAACAAACTGCTGAGGCACAACATCCAGGCGTTGATAGCGTGACCAAATCGTCGTGATTTTGGGCTTTTCCGATTTCTGGCTCTCAGTCTTGGTCTTCCACACGATGTTCGACTGATAATCGACGGGAGACCAGAAAGCCAATCCAATAGCTATCGCCATCGGAGCAAAGCTCCACTTCGAATGGCCGCCCTGCCTGGCAAGATAGAAAGAGAGGACTACTGCCAGCGGCACCAGCATTTGCCAGGGCGCCCAGTATTGAAATGAGAGGCAAGTAAATGCGACGCTGCCGGTTATCGCGCCGGCGATGTCCACGGCATAGGCTTTTAAGGGACTCATCTCGTTGAAAAGTTTGCCGATTCGCGCGCCCAGCGTTGCCATCGCAGCGAAAGGACCCGACAAAAGAAGAATCAAGATAGGCAGGAAACACAGCGTATACACGAATATGAGCTGCTCAGAACCATGTTTTCCGCCCCAATCTCTGAAATCGCTGGGAAATAGAAATCCGCTCCAGACGCCTAACAGATCGGGCACCTTGAGCAGAACCGCCGTAATCAACAAGGCCAGAGGAAACAGTTTGAAGTGCTTATCAGTACCAAGCGCGCATCCCACACCCAGACCGACATAGCAAGTGACCAGCGGGAAAGTTTTGAAAACTGAAAAAGCGGAGATGTCACCGCTCATCCAGCGAATTAC